>JBFZAU010000173.1:0-16174 GCA_041308825.1 Candidatus Omnitrophota bacterium | reverse complement strand
GAAAAAGAAGGATATACGGTAATTTTTAATGACCGGGTACTGGTTTATCAGTCTCCGAGCATGGATATCACCGATCAGGTTATTGCGATATTAAACGGGAAGAAATAAATAGCGCTCACTTAATACCCGAGTCTTGGAATAAGGGGTATAACTTCGCGCATTGACTTACTCACACTGACGTGTTCGTAAGTCAAGCGCTCACTTAATACCCGAGTCTTGGAATAAGGGGTATAAATTCACGCATTGGGTTACGCACACTATCGCTTGCCTGTCGGCAGGCAGGTGTGCGTAACCCAAGCGTTCATTTAATGCAAAAGACACTTAAAGAAATAGCTAAACTTATCGATGGTCAGGTGGTCGGAGACGGAGAAATTGTAATTACCGGCGCTTCCGGGATTAGAGAGGCTGCCGCAGGGGATATTACTTTTCTGGCTAACTCCAAATATAGCGCGTTGATGGAAAAAACCAGGGCTTCGGCGATCATTACATCCAGCGACGCACAAGGAACAACCAAGCCGATGATCGTAACCGACAACCCTTCTTTGGCTTTTGTTAAAATAATCTCGATGTTTACCCCGGATGATATGGGGCATCCCAGCGGTATTGATTATACGGCGGTACTGGGTAAAAACGTATCATTAGGTAAAAATGTAACTATTGGCGCCTATTCAGTGATTGGGGATAACGTAACCATCGGGGATAATACGATAATTTATGCCGGCTGCTACATCGGGCATCATACTAAAATAGGCGAACAAACTTTAATTTATCCGCACGTTTCGGTTCGCGAACGTATCAGCATCGGTAGCCGCGTAACCATACATTCCGGTGCGGTCATCGGTTCAGACGGTTTTGGTTTTGCCACGATCAAAGGGGCACATCATAAAATTCCTCAAGTCGGTACGGTGGAAGTGCAGGATGATGTGGAAATCGGAGCCAATGTTACGATTGACCGGGCGCGTTTTGACAAAACGGTAATCGGCCGCGGTACGAAGATCGATAATTTAGTGCAGATTGCGCACAATGTGATTATCGGCGAAAATGGATTGATTGTTGCTCTGGCCGGTATCGCCGGAAGCGCGATCCTCGGGAATAATGTTGTGATTGCCGGTCAGGTTGGGGTAGGCGGTCATATTACTATCGGTGATAACACGGTGGTAACTGCCCAATCCGGGGTAGCCAAATCTATCCCCGCTGATGCGATGTTCTCCGGTTCTCCCGCCCGCCCATTCACGACTAATCAGCGGGTGATCGCCAGCTTGCAAAATCTGCCTAAATTGTTCACTCAGATCAGGGAGCTCAAGAAAAAGATCGAGGAGCTTGAAGCTAAATTAAAAGATCGATAAATGGAAAAACAGAAAACAATCGCCCACTCAATTTCGCTTTCCGGCATCGGGATACATACCGGGCATAAGGTCAACGTTGTTTTTAAGCCTGCCCCCGTATCGAGCGGGATAGCTTTTATTCGGACCGATCTTCCGGATAAACCCAGAATCCAGGCTCAAGTGGAATCGTTTCTTCCGGCTAAATTTAACCGCCGCAGTTCGATTGGCTATAATGGCGCGGAGGTGCAAACTATTGAGCATTTGATGGCGGCTTTATCCAGCTTGGGGATCGATAATCTCGACGTAGAACTAGATTCGAATGAGCTTCCGGGTTTAGACGGCAGCGCGATTAAATTTATCGAGGCCCTGGAGAGAGCCGGGAGCATTGAGCAGGAGCAGGAGAAATATATTCACACGATTAAGGAAGTGGTGTCTGTTGAGGAGGGCGGTTCCTCCATCACGGTGCTGCCGGCAAAAGAATTTAAAATTTCTTATACCTTGAATTACGACCATCCTTTGCTGGAGGGGCAGTTTTTTGAACTTAACGTTAATGCCGAATCTTTTAAGGCTCAAATTGCACCCGCCCGTACTTTTTGTCTGGAAAGTGAGGCTACGGATTTGCAGAATCAGGGCTTGGGGCTTGGCGCTAACTATGAGAATACTTTGGTGGTTGGTGCAACCGGCGTAATCAAAAACAAATTACGGTTTAAAGATGAATTTGTCAGGCATAAAATCCTGGACTTGATCGGAGATTTGGGGTTAGCCGGATTTCCGATCCGGGGTCACGTGATTGCTTTAAGAAGCGGGCATGCCTTGAATTTAAAAATTACGCAAAAGATCTGCGAACAAAAAAATAAAATACAAGGAGCTGACGCTATGAGCGCAAGTCTTGACGTCAATGAGATTATGAAAATTATCCCTCACCGGGAGCCGTTTTTATTTGTGGATAGGATTACCCATTTGGTAAAAGGAAAGCGCGCCACCGGTATTAAGAATGTAACAATCAATGATTATTTCTTCCGGGGCCATTTTCCGGGACGTCCGATTATGCCGGGAGTGGTGATTGTCGAAGCGATGGCTCAAGTGGGAGGAGTAATGATGCTGGCGGCGCAGGAAAATAAAGGAAAACTGGCCTTTTTCCTCTCGATTAATAATGTGAAATTCCGTAAACCGGTCGTTCCCGGGGATCAGCTGGTGCTGGAGGTGGAAGCGATTAAGGTAAAGTCTAAAACCGGGCAAGTCCGTGGCCGGGCGCTGGTAGAAGGTAAGGTCGTGGCGGAAGCGGATTTTGTCTGCGCCCTGGTAAATTAATATGTCGATACACCCTACTGCGATTATTTCATCTAAAGCAAGATTAGCCGAAGGTGTCAGTGTCGGTCCGTACAGTGTTATCGGTGACCAGGTTGTAATCGGTTCACAAACCAAAATCGGCTCGCATTGCGTAATTGAAGGCAATACCTCGATCGGAAAAAACTGCGAGATTTTTACCGGTGCGGTAATCGGCAGCCGGCCGCAAGATTTAAAGTTTAAAGGTGAAAAAGTTTTTTTGGAGATTGGGGATAATAATATTATCCGGGAATATTGTACTCTTAACCCGGGGACCGGGGAAGGTGCAAAAACAATCATCGGTGACAATAACCTGCTGATGGCCTACTCGCATATTGCCCATGACTGCAGCCTTGGCAGCGGCTGTGTTTTGGCCAACAACAGCACTTTGGCCGGCCATGTGAGTATTGAAGATAAGGCCGTGGTCGGCGGTTTAGTTGCAATCCATCAGTTTGTGCGGATCGGGATGCTCTCGATCATCGGCGGATGTTCCAAGGTGGTGCAGGATATTCCCCCTTTTTCTACCTGCGACGGCCATCCGGCGCGGGTCTATGGTTTAAACCTGATCGGCCTAAAACGCAAAGGTATCAGCCATGAGGCGATCAAGAAAATCGATCAGGCTTTCAAATTGATTTTTAATTCCGGGCTGACCCCCAAGCACGCCTTGGACAAAGTAGAAAAAGAGATCGAAAAAACCGATGAAATTAGCTATTTAATCGATTTTGTAAGAAGCTCCGAGCGCGGCTTAGCCCGCTCCTGCAGATAGTTTAAAACCTCCTTAGTTTACAGATAAGATGATAAAAAAAATTGGCTTAATTGCCGGAAATAGGAAATTTCCACTGTTGTTTGCCGCTAGCGCCCGAAAAAAAGGCTGTCAGGTTATTGCGGTAGCGATTAAAGGAGAGACCTCCGTAAAATTAAAAAGACTGGTAGATAAAATTTATTGGCTCAAACTTACGGAATTTGAAGCGATGTTTGATATATTTAAATCTGAAGGTGTCCAGTCCGTGGTGATGGCCGGGCAGGTCAGTCCTCGCCGGTTATTTTGTAAGGAAACTCAAAACAGCCCTGCACTGAAACAGGTTTTGGATACGCTTAAAGATAAAAAGGCCGATACTTTATTCGGGGCGGTAGCTAAAAAGTTAGAGGAGGCCGGGCTTAAACTGCTTGATTCCACTACTTTTATCGAAGAATACCTGCCTAAAAAAAGCACTTTGACTAAGCTCGAACCGGACTTTGATACTTGGGAAGATGTTTATTTTGGTTTAAATCTGGCTAAATCCGTAGCTAATTTGGATATCGGCCAGACGGTTGCGGTTAAAAGTAAGGCGATCGTTGCGGTGGAGGCTTTTGAGGGTACGGATAATTTAATCCGCCGGGCAGGAAAGATAATCCGCGGCGGCCTGGTGATCGTTAAGGTTAGTAAGCCTAAGCAGGACATGCGGTTTGATATCCCGGTGGTGGGGTTGGGAACCGTTAAAATGCTGGTGGGCGCCGGGTGTAAATGCCTGGCTTTTGAAGCCGGCAAAACGCTTTTTATTGATCAAATCGCCAGCATTAGATTAGCCAATCGCCACCGGATTGCGATCGTAGCGGTATAAAATTTATTGACAGTGGTTGTTTGCGGTGTGACAATATTAAGGTAAGCTTGATCGCTTATTGGTTCTTTAAACTAGGGAGGAAAATATGCCACGGATAGCGGGAGCAAAATTAACGGAGTTTAAGCTGTATTCTCCTGGAGCTAAAAAGGTTGTCGTTGCCGGTAGCTTCAATAAGTGGGATAGTAAAAAATTACTCGCCAAGAAGGACAGTAAAGGCAACTGGTCGGCTAAAGTCGCGCTTAAACCGGGCAAACATGAGTATAAGTTTATTGTCGACGGAAATTGGATCAATGACCCGCATTGTACATCTTGTATCGCCAACTCTTTGGGTTCGCATAACTGCGTGGTTGAAGTTAAATAATCTGTTTTTAGCTACCGGGAAAACTTAGGGCGCCGCTTATCGCAAGACGGCGCCCTATTAACTTAGAGCCGCTTAAAAAATGTTTCGATGAAATATATTTATGGTCCGATTAAATCCCGCCGCCTTGGTCTTTCTTTAGGTTTAAGCCTGACCTCCGAGAAAATTTGCGATTTAGATTGTATTTACTGCCAGTGGGGCTCAGTCGGGAAAACGATCCTGGAAAGAAAACAATATGCCTCCTGCCAGGAGATAGTTCAGGAGTTAAATACCTGGTTGGGTCGTAACCCCCAAAAAGCCAAAGAGCTGAAATTTGCCACTCTCTCCGGGCTAGGGGAGCCGACTTTAAATACCTGTATCGCAGAGTTGATTGGCCAGGTAAAAAATATTACCGGCCTAAAGATAGCCGTAATTACTAACTCTACACTTTTAGGCAACCCACAGGTGCGCCAAGGATTGCTTAAGGCGGATTTGATCGTTCCTTCTTTAGATGCGGCTGATCCGGAAATCTTTAAACTTATCGATCGGCCCCATCCCGGTATTGAATTAAATCGGGTTATTGATGGCTTAATTGCTCTGAGGAAGGAATTTCGGGGTTTGATTTGGCTTGAGGTGATGCTGATTTCCGGGGTAAATGACGATCCCCGGCATATCGCGGCGCTTAAAACGATAATCGAGCGCATCAATCCGGATAAAATCCAGCTTAACTCTCCGGTGCGCTCAACCGCGGAGAAAAATGTCTTACCGGTCGGAAAAGCCAGGTTGGAAGAGATTAGAAAAATATTTGGGGATAAGGCCGAGATAGTGTAATGCGCCTATCCGCCGCCAGGCGATACCCGCGCAATTCCGCTAGGCGCGGGGTATTTGCCTAACGGATAAGGCACCAGTCTTCGAGTCCCGCACTCAACTCTAGACTCGATCCCGAGCCTTTTGGTTCAATAAATTTCATGCGCTCGTAGCTTGCCGCCTACACTTAAAACTAGGCGGCATCCCGCCTCCTTAAATATAATCCAGAAAGCGGGGCTAACTGGATAGAGCATCTTGACTAGATTATTCATATATGCGCCTATTGCCTAACGGATAAGGCACCAGTCTTCGGAACTGGCTATGGTGGTTCGATTCCACCTAGGCGCATTAAAAGGTTCGTACCGGCTCGCTGCACTCGCCGGTATTTCGCTGGATTTTTATGGGTGCTCATCTCACCGAGCGCGGTAATCAGCGGGATCCAGCCGGATCAAGGCGAGGGGCTGGAACTGGCTATGGTGGTTCGATTCCACCTAGGCGCATAGGTTGGCCTTTAATATTAGGTAAGAGCATAAGTGGTTGTGCTGCATCATTAATATCGCCTATTATAAATCGACCTGCTGGAAAATAGAAAAACCAAGCTTGAAAACGCTTTCCGGCAGACCTTAAATTTGCCTTGACAAAGTGGTTAAACAATGCTAAATTTGTACTACAAAGCTAAAGAACATATTCGGGACCCTTTGCTGGAGGGCAAAGGGGCCACGTGTTTTAACCGGATAGACTTAAGATTTGATCTATCCGGTTTTTTATTTTTTATTGAAAATGAAGCTAAACAATGGTAGAATTATGAAAATGCAAACGATTTTTAAAAAAATATTTTTTGTTTTAATCCTGGCAGTTTCGGTAACCTTCTGCCGCCAGGCTTTGGCTGCTTTTGACCTAAGCTACACTTTTGATGAAGGCGGCTCGCGCCTTGAGTTTGACCGCAATAATTTCTCCCGCGGTATCACTTTTACTACCTATAATGACACAGTCAATAACCGCTATGAAATCCGCCAGCGTATTGATACTCCTTTACGCAACCGGGATAATCCTTCGCTTACGGTAGGCAGTAATTTCGTAGTCAGGGGCCTGCGCGGGACAAACCGCTACGGGGACCTGCGTTTGCCCTCCGGAGATGTTCCGGTGCGCAATGACGAGTTGATCTATGTTTCTAATCCTGCCGGCAACGCCGATTCATTCACTTTAGTTTACGGTATTATTAACAGGCAGGATATCGCTCCCGGTTACTATACCGGAAGGATAACCTTAGTTTTGAATCCGATTAATTCATCCGCTCAACTGGTAACCAAAATAATCGAAGTTTATGTCAATATTCCTAATGACGGCGGTTCCTTGTCCGTCACGGTAGCCCCGCAAGAAGGAGTAAATTCCATTATTCTGAATCCGGCAAAAAGTAATGATTTGCGCGGTACTGCTTGTGCCGTAGTAACGATTAACAGCTCATTTAGCGGCCCGTTTAGGATTATGCAGATGCTCCCTATGCCGATTCAGTCTCAGGACGGCAGGTTTATTGATCCAAGTACTCTGCTTTTCAGTATTCCCGATGCCCAAAAAGGCGTGGCGATCAATCAGCTTACCCCGGTGGCTAAAAATATCCAGACGATCTATTCTTCCCGTCCGGACGGCAGTGCAGACAGGGCTTTTACTATCGCTTATTCGGTAGCTGATCCTTTAAGCCTGGTGGCCGGTACCTACCGTTCCCGCCTGCAGTATCTTTTGGAGTCAGGTGGTAAACAAATAAATTTAGGGGCGCTGGATCTGGAAATTAGGCAGGAGAGAATCTTCGAAATTACGATTACCCCTCAAGATCAGCGCTATAATATAGATTTTGCCAACCTGAAAGCTAGCGAAGGGCCGCGGGTCAACGAAGTAATCATTGCCGTTCAATCCAATACCGGCAGGGCTTATCAGGTTACGCAAAACGTCCTTTCGGAATTAATGAATTCCAGCGGGGAGAAAATTCCGGCTGAAAATTTTACTTTACAGACTTTATCGATGAATACTAAAGGCAATTTGAAAATTACCAGTAAGCTGCCGGTGGAGAAAGGCAGCCTGCTGTTATTTATTTCTGATACGGATGGGTCAACTGATCAGTTCAAAGTGATTTATGAATTGGTCTGTCCGCCGGATTTGAAAGCGGGCAATTATTCATCGCGGATAACCTATACTTTAACGGAAATTTAATCGGGAGGATAAAAAGGATGTTAAAAATTATTAACCAGAAAATGAAACAGTTAACAAGGGAGGTGGTAAAAATGAAAAACATACTTATTTGTATGGTTTTCGTAGTGGTTGCCTTATGTGCGGCTACTAATGCTTGGGCGGCGACCAGCCAGACCGTAGCGGTCAACGCGACAATCCCGACGATGACCGGAGGACTATCGGTCAGCGTCAGCAAGGTAACCGGAACCGTTTGGACGGCGGCTACGTCGATTGCATTCGGGACCTTGATTTGGGATACCGTAAACAATATCTTTCTGCCTGCTTCTTACTATGCAGTGGATATTGGGGTGCAGGATAACTCCGGCACAGCCTGGACGGTTACGCATACGCGTACGAACCTGGCCAGTGGAAGTAATAACCTCAACGGTAAGGTCAACGTTTCTTTCAACAAGCAAACGAGTTCCACAGTGGCAACAGAATTACAAAAGGTAAGCTATGGTAATAGCAATAACGTTGCCTATACTAAAGCGCAATTGTCCGGCGGATGGTTGCGTATTTATTACGGCGTAGGAACCGGTGAGGCAGGTAAAGATGCCCCGGGAGTAACTCCGATCGGTTTGGATACTCCGGCGGGTACCTATAGCGGTTCTGTAACGATTACGTTAACCCCGTAATTTAGGGGTTTTAAGGCGGTGGTACAATGAAAAACATACTCATCGGTATGGTTTTCGCAATAGTTGCGTTTTGCGCAACTGCTTCTTGGGCTGCTTCGAGCCAAACCGTGACGGTTAACGCGACAGTTGCCGTTTTAACCGGAGGGTTATCGGTCAGTGTCAGTAAAGTTACCGGCACGGTTTGGACTCCTGCAACAGCGATTAGCTTCGGGACATTAGTTTGGGACTCGGTGAATAAGATCTTTCTGCCTAATTGTTACTACGCAGTGGATATCGGGGTTACGGATAATACCGGCACGGCCTGGACCTTGACCCACACCCGTGCTTCCCTGGCTAATGGATCAAGCAATATTAATAATAAGGTTAACGTTTCTTTCAACAAGCAGACAAGCTCCACCACTGCTACAGAGTTACAGAAGGTTAGCTACGCCAATAGTAACGGTATTGCCTATACTAAAGCGCAGTTATCCGGTGGCTGGTTGCGTATCTATTACGGCGTCGGTACCGGGGAAGCAGGAAAAGATGCCCCGGGTGTTACGCCGATTGGCCTGGATACGCTGGCAGGAACTTATTCCGGTTCTGTAACGATTACACTTACTCCGTAATTGATTAATCGCGATAATTGTAGTATAGTATAATAATATAAAAGGAGGTTTCTTTTTGTCTACTCGGCTGCGTATTATTATAGCTATCTGTTTCTACTTGCTGGGCAGTGTATTTGTTTCTGTCGCACAGGCAGATAAGCTTCCCTTTATGAATCAATCGAAAATCCGGGTGATGGTCGCCCCGGGTGAACGGGCTTTCGGAGAGATCACCCTGGAGAATCCGACAGCGGAGGCCAAGAGCATGCGGTTATATCTTGAGGATTGGTATTATCTTCCGGGAGGTTCAGGGGCTAAAGAATTCTTACCGGCTAATTCTACCGAGACATCGGCATGTTCCTGGATAAGTTTTTCTCCGGCAGAAGTAAGCATTCCGGCTTACGGTAAACAGAAAATCAGTTATTCGGTTAACGCCCCGACTGATGCAACAGGGGCGAGATTTGCGACTTTATTTTTTGAAACCTTGATTAGTAAAGGATTGATCGCAGCTACTGACCGCTCTGCGGGTTTAGATGTGAATGTCCGGGTCGCTACTTTATTTTATGTGGAAGTTAAAGGTACGGTCGAGCGGGCCGCCAAAATCAGTAATTTAAATATTGCTCCCTCCAAAGAAGAAAAAGGCTCGCTGGATATTACCCTGGATTTTGAAAATACCGGTAATACCGATATTACGACTGCTGGAAACTTCAGCCTGATGAATCAGGATGGATTGGTAAGTGCCCGCGGAGCATTTAATAATGTTTATACCTTTACCGGAGGAAAAGGCGTATTGCTGGGTAACTGGAAAGGCAAAATTCCTGCCGGTGAATACGATTTAATTATTACTATTGACCTGGGTAAAGCTCTGACGGATGCCGGTATCGGTCGTGGCCCGGTGATCACTAAAGAAGCTTCAGTTACCATAGGAGAGAACAATCAAATTGTTCAGATCGGCCAGCTTCAGTAATATGTTTTTTCCTGCTGGGAGGTCACTTAATAAATCCCGTCGTTGTCCGGGGTTCTCCCGAAAACCCACCTTTTTCGCCAGCCTGACCCTTCTTTTTATCGTATCTTTTTTAATTATCATACCCCGCGCGGTTTTTGCCTATAGCCAGATTGCTGAATTTCTCTGCGAAGAAGGTTTAAGGGATTTAGAACGCGGAAATCTGGAAGATGCACAAGAGGAATTTAACCGCGCCCTGGTTGCCGAACCGGGCTATCCTCCCGCGATTTACTATCTTGGAATAATCAGTGAAATGTCCGCTGCGCCTGTGAGGCAAAATGATTCTATGGCTGCCGGGCATATTTCTTCCGGGTTAGACCGCCAAACCGCGATGAATAACACGCTGGACCAGGCTAAAATCAGGCAAACCATGCAGGAGGATGAGGGCTTAAGCGCTGCCCAGATTTTTGTTCCCAATACCGGGCAAGCCGACAATGTCTTCTCCAGGAAAAAACTTCCTTCGCACTACCTGCTTAATGATCCCAGCTTGTCTTTGCAACAGCCGATTGAAATCCAAGAAGGTAAATATGTTATTTTTAGCGGCAGCAATATTACACGGTTCTTAGTCGTGCAGCCGGAATTACTCTATGCCGAAAGATTGAACCAGCATGAAATTTCGGTGTTGGCTAAAGGCCGGGGGCTGGCGACGGTAATTATCTGGGATGATTTTGGCCGCACCAGCATCGAATGTACGGGAGTGCTGCCGGTGCCTGATTCTCCGACCCTGGAAGAAACGATGCGTAAAGAAGAGCAGTCGATGGGCAATTTCAAGCTCCGCTATAATCTGGACTGGTATTCTTATTATACCGGGCGCCGCCTGGGGACAGTTAATCGTAACGGTAACTATTCTTTTATCCATAATTTCCGGATGGAGGGGGCTACTCCCTACGGGCTGCTGGATGCCTCGGTAACCGAACGTACTTTGCCGCGAACGACTGATATGACGTATATTTCGGCAGGGATCACTAATGGCAAACTGGGGCCTTTTGAGGGCTTTAATCTACGGGCAGGAGACTATAACCCGGCGTTGAATAATTTAGCCATCCCCGGTGCAGATTTAAGAGGAGTTTATTTTTCTTCGCCGGCTTTTCATAAGAAGCTAGATTATGCTGTTTTTTGGGGCCGTGAAAACGGCGGGCGCTTCGGTACTTTATCGATGATCGATTGGAAAACCCAGCATGCTTTTATCAGCGGTGCCCATCTTAATTTCTCCCCGACTACCTGGCAAAATTATAAGTTTAGCGTAGCCCATGGCTGGGGCAGGGACCGGCAATCTTTCTTGCAGGATTATGCTTATGATTTTATCGGCAACTGGAATTTTAATAAGTTTGGTTACAGTTACGAAATCGCCCATGATACCAAGCATCTAGCCCAGACATTTACCAGTCGCTATAACGGCAAAGACCTTTACGCCAATTTGCAGTTGCGGGATATCGATAAAGAGTTTGTCAGTATTACCGGCCCGGGCTGGAGGCAAGGTGAATTGGGAGCGCTCCTGAATTTAAACTGGCGGCCCACAGATAACCTTACTTATACCCAGCGCCTGGATGTGTATCGCGATCGTTTATACCCGGCAGAAGATAATCAGGACCGTTTTAACGAAGATTTAGACAGCACCCTGCTTTACCGGATAGACCCATTGACCAGCGCAGAGATCACCTATACCCTGCAGAATGATCTGGGTAAACTATCGCAGTTAAGATATCAGGCGGCCGGGGGAGGAATTAACCGGTTGTTCTCGCTATTTGGAAAAGAAATTTCAACTTACTTAAAATATTCTCACCAGGATAACCGTAATTTTTCCGCTGCAACCTTGGACTACTATAATGAAAAATTTTATGCCGGATTACGTTTTAGTATTATTGGGGCTCTGTATTATTATTATAATCGGGAGCTCAACTGGCTTACGGCGCGCAACTCCGGCGGCCAGGCCCGGCCGAATGTTACTGAAACCGGCATAGACTGGTATGACCGGATCGGTAAAACCCCGTTTTGGGGCTCGATGCGTTTTACTTACCGCGATGAAGAGCGGGCCAATTCACCTTTATCATTTTTGGCGGGAGAAGATTATATCGAAGGCTACGGTGAGTTGTCTTTCAGGCCTGCCGATGGCCAGGAGGTTTATGCCTCCGCCAGGGTAAGAAATATCTGGAAGGAGAATAATAACGCGACCAGCCGGGTAGAAGCCAGCTTTAATGTCGGGATGAAATTACTTTGGGATACCGGGGTGCGCTGGGATGCGGTTTCAACCATTCAGGGGTATGTATTTAAAGATTACAATTCCAATGGCCTGTTAGACCGGGATGAGCCCCCGGTTTTTGGGATTAAGATCTGGTTGGGCAAGAAGCAATCCCAGATCAGCGATGAGTTGGGGTATTTTAAGTTTCTTAAGGTACGCGGTAAAGCAGCCTATGTTACTTTAGATACCGCAACCCTGCCGCCAGGCTATATCTTGACGGTTCCGGTAACCCAGGAGATCCCGATTGCCTCTGCCGCTGCCAACAAGGTTTACTTCGGGATTACCTCGCGTTCGGAGATCCGGGGTATCGTTTTTGAAGATACCAATGAAGACGGCGAGTATTCCATCGGAGAAAAGGGTGTTCCTGGAGTAGCGGTTACTCTGGATGGAGAGAAAACGATTATTACCGGGGTTGATGGCAGCTACGTTTACGCGCAGGCTACGCCCGGAGAGCATGAGTTAACCGCGGATCTCGACACGATTCCCGTGTATTACCTGCCTTTAACCGTCCTTAAAAAGAAATTCCCCCTGCAAGAGGGGGAATCTTCGGTTTGGAACATTCCTCTACGTAAAATACAGAAATAAAGGAAAGGAGGAGAGTTACCGGGTATAAATTGTTTTTACAGCAGCGGTAACTTTGTCTCCTTGGGCAAGAAGGGTTTCTTTGCTCTCCTCCTTTTCTATGAATTCTTCTCCTACCGTGGCAGTGGTATTATTTTTAACCACATCCTGTCTTTGGTAATCTCGCATGGCTGTTTCCGGGATACGCGCCGGAGCATTTACTCCCGGGATGGAAGGGATAGTCAGCGACATCGCGATTGTTACGCTATCACCCGCCCAAACAGCCGAAACCATTACCAGAACGAACAGCCCCGTTAAAATCCCCATTTTTTTCATGTTGCACCTCCTTGCCCGTTTCTGCTTTAGCCCAATAAAAAACCCCGGTTTTCTTTCGAGCCGGGGCCATAAAAAACCCTAAAAGGATATTTTAGGGTTCTCATCCTTTGGCAGTGCAGCCATCCGAATTTCTTCGGATCTGTCACTTTGCGCCCCAGCATTACTGCTAGTTAGCCTTTTTCAAAGCTGTTCCAGATTGTAATAAAGCTTAACATATCCTTGGGACAATTTCAATAGGCAGGGGAAATATTTTTTTTGACCCAACCTGTTGGCAATATGGTAATTATGACAATAAACCCCGGAAATTTTGTATACTTAATGAAACTTCTACACAATTTTAAGTAGTAACGATGATGAGTGGAGCTGGCGGTTTTTGAATTTAAGTTTAGTGTTGTGTTGGCGAGATTCTGACCATTATCTTAGGATTCGGGATTAGCATATAACTACTTGCTATCACTGAAATTTAGCGTCAAATATAATAGATTTATCCTTGACAAACTGGTTTTTAGTTGTAAAATATGCAGTAGTTTTCTTACTTAGATAAAAGGGAGGCCAAGATGTTCAAAATAAAGGTAAGTCGGGTTTTTATCGTCGTTTTAACCTGTATTTTTATTTTTAAATTAAATGCTTATGCGATCGATCCTCAGCAAACCGCTGGCGGCCTGGAGAAGCTGCAACAGGACCAGGATATGAGTAAAAAGCTTGAACAAAGAGTAGGGCAGAAGAAAGAGAAACCTGAAATCCAGGAGAAGGATCAGGCTGTTCCTGCTGTTGCGGAAGGGGAAAAGGTTTTAGTTAAGAAGATCAATGTTGAAGGAGCAGCAGTGCTTTCGGCGGCCGAGATAAGCAAGATCACTGCCCCTTATGAAAATAAGAAACTTTCCATTTCTGAAATGCAGAAGGTGGCGGATTTGATTACTGATCTCTACCGGACCAGGGATTATCCGACCTCGCGTGCCTATATCCCCCCTCAAACGATCGGCAAAGACGGGGTAATGGTTATCCGGATTGTTGAAGGAAGAGTTGGTGAAATAAGCGTTAAAGGCAACAAATTTTTTAAAGGTCGGCTTTATAAAAAAAAATTGAAACTCAAGACTAATGATCCGTTTAACTATTCCTCGCTTCAAAGGTCTTTAACCCTGATTAATGAGCGGCCGGACAGGTTCGCTAAAGTGATCCTGGTTCCCGGCAAAACCCCCGGTTCTACCGATATCGTTATTGATGCCAAAGACTACCTGCCGATCCATATTGGATACGCCCACGATAATTTTGGTTCCCGTTATGTAGGCCGGGATAGGGATTCGGTTACTTTTGAACACAATAATTTGCTGGGTTTTGATGACCAGCTTTATTTCCAGTTTATGCGTTCCGAGGATTCTTTAAGTACCCTAAAGAGCGGCCGCTATATTTTTCCGGTAAATGACGGGTTAAATTTAGGGGTTAATGCTTCTTATGCCAAAACCAGGCTGGGCAGGGAGTTTGAGTCTTTGCATTCTTTAGGTAAATCTATGATCCTCGGGTTATTCTTAAACCAGTCTATCATTACTAACGAAACTTTAGATTTCCGTTTGAATTTGGGTTTTGATTATAAAAAGATTCGTAACTATCTTAACGGTTCTGAATCATCCCGCGATGATGCCCGGGTGGTTAAGCTAGGCTTTGATTTAGATAATATCGATAACTTTGGCAGAACCTTGTTCACGGCAGAATTAGATAATGGTATCCCTGATATGTGGGGTGGCTTGGATTCTAAGGATGCCCGGGCGACTCGGGTGGGTGCCGGAGGTAGGTTTACTAAAGGGGTATTTAACCTTTATCGTTCTCAAAACCTTCCCTTGTCAATGAACCTGCTTTTTAAGAACACCGCTCAATATACTAATAATACTTTAACCGCCGCAGAAGAGATGCAGTTAGGCGGTCCTTATAGCGTTAGAGGTTATGCTCCAGGGGAAGTAGCCGGAGATCGTGGACTTTATTCTGCAGTAGAGTGGTCTTGCCCCTATTATTTCATTCCCAAAAAAGCTAAGATTCCTCTTACCAAAGAGACTTGGTATGATACCACCAGGTTTGTGCTTTTTTATGACTGGGGTACTGTGCGGAGTAATTCCAAAGAGGAAACGATTAAAACCAGGACGTTAAATAGCGCCGGTGTTGGTTTCCGGTTTGGCCTGACTAACCGGTTATCGGCTAAATTCGAACTGGCTTGGCCGATAGGAGGGCCAAGATCTAGCGATACCTCTCGTCAGCACGTTCAGCCCTGGATTGAATTTACCGCCAAGCTTTAAAAAAAAGTGGCTTGCTAACTTGACTTTTGCCTAAAATAGGGTATACTTATATAAGTAGTTTTTAAAAGCCCTTATAAAGTACTGCAAATGTTAGAGTTTCGACTCTCCTTAAAAATGAAAACAGAGAAATATTTAAATATAGATGACAATTTTTTTATAACTTTAAAAGAAAACGCTTTCAGAAAAAAGGAGAGACACAATGCGTAAACCCCCGAAAATTATTTCCATTCTGGTTCTGATTTCTTTTTTAACTTATCCTATGCGTTTGCATGCAGAAGATGTTCTGCCGCAGGGTGCGGTCAATGTGGCCGGTGATTCTACTTATGATTATTCCCAGGCCGGGACATTGAACATTGGTGTTGGTTCATCGCAGAATATTGCTAACTGGCAGAGTTATTCGGTGGGGGCGGCTAACAGCGTAAACTACAACCGCGATTCCGCATTTACTTTTCTTAACCGCGTTGTCGGAAGCGATCCTTCCCAGATTTTCGGTTCAATCAATGCCGCTAACGGCAAAATATTTTTAATCAATCAGAGCGGGATATTATTCGCTCCCGGCTCAAGCGTTAATGCCGCCGGCTTAACCGCTTCGACTTTAGATATCGCAGATGGTGATTTTCTGGCTGGTAGATTTACTTTTTTTGGCAAGGGCGGTTCAGTAGTCAGCCAGGGTTATATTTCTGCTCCGGGTGGTTACGTTGCTTTATTAGGTTCCAGTGTTGAAAACGCAGGAGTAATCGAAGCCAACCTAGGCAAGGTGGTTTTAGCCAGCGGCGAAAAGATTACCTTAGGCCTGGATGCCGGAGACCTTATCTCCGTAGTTATTGATGAAGCCACTACCCAGAATTTGGAGAATAAGGATAATGCAGTACATAATACAGGTAAGATAACTGCTAATGGCGGCAAGGTTATTTT
>JBFZAU010000172.1:0-5361 GCA_041308825.1 Candidatus Omnitrophota bacterium | reverse complement strand
AAACCAAAACCGGTAATCATCACTACCGGTAAATTAGTATATTTCTGACGGATCTCTTTGAGTAAATCTAACCCGCTCATCTCCGCCAGTTTAATATCCAACAAAGCCACGTCGAAGCTTTCTTTCTTTAATATTTCCATGGCTTCCATCCCGGTCGCACAGGATACCGTCTGGCAATCCTCTTTTTTCAAAAGGTCCTCCAATAAATCCCTTACCGGGGCTTCATCATCAACAATTAAAATTTTATAAAGCATGGCATCCTCCCTGCACAGAGGCGCGGTCGGCGCAATTCTGATTTAAGCAAACGGCAACTTAATGGTAAAGGTTGTTCCTTGATTAACCCGGCTCTTTAGTTCAATCGAGCCGTTATGGCTCTTAATGATATTATGGCAAATTGATAAACCTAATCCCGTCCCTTGCCCTTTAGTTGAAAAAAAGGGCATGAAAATATTTTTAAAATTTTCAGCCGGGATACCCACCCCGGTATCGCTGATTTTTACTTGGGCGAAAAGGTTCTCAAAATTACCGGTTACTACCTTAAGTACTCCGCCTTCAGGCATCGCTTGATAAGCATTAATCATCAAATTCAAAAAAACTTCCTGCAGCTGGTCCGGATCGCCGGAAATTTTGGGCAGACCTTTCTCAAAGGATTTCTCAATTTTTACGCATACCGCGGATGATTTATCATAACTAATCAGGGTGATTGCCTGATCAATCAGCTGATTAATATCAACTTCCACCGGAGTCAAGATTGATTTACGGGAAAACTTTAATACCCGATCAACCAGTTTGCGAATCCGGTTAACCTGGGAATCGATCAAATCAATAGTTTCCATATGCGCCGGTTTGAGTTTCTCTGCTTTAAGTATCTGCAGCCTTCCGGATACTACAAAAAGCGGGTTGTTGATCTCATGGGCCATACCGGCAGAAAGTTGCCCCAGGGCGGCAAGCTTTTCCGCCTGAAAAACTTGGTATTCAAGTTTTTTAGTCTCGGTGATATCTTTAGCAATAAATACATAGCCGGTCAGTTTACCTTCATGGTCCAGAAAACGGTTGGCGGTCAGCCTTACTGGCACAGGATTGCCGCTTTTCGCCAGCAGCTCTATCTCTGATTCATATCTGCCGGATTGGCTTAACTGCCCAAAAATCATGCTCAACTCAAAAGCCGCTTTATTAAAATTATGCAATATCCCTACATGCTTAAAGATGACCTGGGATTTAGTATAACCGAACATCTTTTCACAGCCCATCCCGAAATATGTGATCAAACCGTCTAAATTAATCACATATAAAGCATACTCATTAATACTGGAAATGATGTTTTTTAAAGACTCATCAATATTCTTCAGGGAATTCTTGCGCTCTTGAGACTGAGTAATATCCTGGCCGAGCAAAAGAATACCCTCATCTATCGGCGTAATATTCCAAGAAATCAGCCGCAAACCAAGGCCTGGCTGACGAATATGGCATTCGAAGTCTTTGGCTCTTTTGTAGGTTGAGGCATCATCCAATACGGCTTTAAACATATCGACCCTTAAAGCATTTTCCTCTTCCCGGAATAAAACCCTAAGCCAATCTCGGCCTATAATTTCATCGCGTTTCAGCCCGAGGGCCGCTTGAGCCTTCTTATTACAAAGAACGATTTTACCGTCTAAGTTCAAATAAAGCAGCAAAACTGCGGCATTTTCGATTAACACCGGATAGATATCTTCGATCTTTTTGATCATAATATCTTCAAATGCCCGCCAGATCTGCCTTGCTGATTACTTGGAGCGGGAGAGGGGAATCGAACCCCCGTTCATAGCTTGGAAGGCTATAGTTCTACCATTGAACTACTCCCGCGATACCTATCGCGCACCAACGCAATTCCGCTCAGCGTTGAGTGCTGCGCTACCGAATCGCGCGCCGACGCAATCAGCCACAAGGCCAGCCACCTTGGCCTAAAGGATAGGCCAAGTGTCACCCTGGTGGGTGAACCGACGCAATTCCAATAAGCGTCGGGTGATACCTATAAGCGTCGGGCGCTGCGCAGTCGCTCGACTCCCCAGGCTTTTGATACCTGTTCGCAGTGTTTAACTGTATGCACTCCGCTTAATTAGCCCTAATATCTGTCCTACTAATTACACCCGGATTTACAAGTAAATATTTTCAGATAGCTCCGGGCTCAAACCTGTACAATTTTTAAAGGTATCGCTCGAAGCAATTCTCGGCTTTAGTACTTTCTTAGCGCCTCGTCTAGCTAGATCTGTTAGCTCCGGACTCAAACCTATACATTTTTTAAAGGTATCGTCCGGAGCAAATTTCGGCTTTGCCGAAATTTAGTGGGCAGGAAAGGATTCGAACCTTTGAAGCACGGGTGCAACAGATTTACAGTCTGTCCCCTTTGGCCACTTGGGTACCTGCCCTCAAAATTTTACGAAGTAAAATTTTGCTTCGAGCGCTTCCTTTAAAAAATATTCCAATTTAAGCGAGAAGAAGGTATCGCTCGAAGCAAACTTTCCGCAAGGCGGAAAGTTTAGAGCCGACGAGAGGATTTGAACCCCCGACCCGCTGTTTACAAAACAGCCGCTCTACCAACTGAGCTACGTCGGCACGATCCTAATTACCTCCGACGCGATGACGTCGGCGCTTTAAGAACTAATGACGCTGCGGCGGCGGGTCTTAAAACTACTAACGCCTTGACGTCGGCACGATGCTAATTACCTCCGACGCGATGCGCCGGCGAAATACCAAAAGGCCGGCATTTCACGTCGGCGCTTTAAAACCTAATGACGCTGCGACGTCGGGGCTTTAAGAACCAATGACGTCTTGACGTCGGCGCTAACTACACTTCTTAAGTGCATCAGGAATCCGCGCAATAATGTCCGAAGCAATCATTCCCATTTGTGTTTTATCAAGAGCAGCTAAATCTCCGGCTAGCCCATGTATATACGTAGCATACTTGGCCGCGCTAAAAGCATCTAACCCTTGGGCCAATAATGCGCCAGCCATGCCGCTTAAAACATCTCCGCATCCGGCGGTTGCCATTCCGGGATTACCGGTCCGGTTGATATAGAATCCTCTTGCGCCGTCAGTTACGATAGTTCGATGCCCTTTCAGCACAATTATACTATTATAATATTTCGCGTACTTTTTCGCAACCAATTTCCTGCTTTTTTTTATAAATTCCACTGTGATTCCGAATAATCTGGACATCTCTTTAAGATGCGGGGTTAAAATAACCTGACCCCGGTGCTTCTTAAGTAGGACGAGATGTTGATTAAGGGCATTTAAGCCATCCGCGTCAATAACCAGAGGTAAATCAGTACTTTGCAGGATTTTTCTGACCAACGCATAAGTTGATTTGTGTTCGCCCAGCCCCGGGCCAATAACTAAGACACCGGTATTTTTTAAAAACAAGGAGATTTTTGCAAAAGCCCTTAGGCTTAATGTACCAGCGCAAGTCTGCGGCAACGGAAGGGTCATCACCTCCCTGGCCTTATTCTTAATTACCGCCGCATTAATTCCGCAGGGTATACCGATAGTCACTAAGCCGGCCCCCGAACGTAAAGCGGCTTCAGCGCACAATAAAGCCGCTCCGGAAAATCTATTGCAACCGGCAAGAATTAAAATTCTGCCGTAATCACCTTTATGAGAATCAGCTTTTCGGTGTAACAACCGCGCTGGCAACCGCATAGGTTTTAACATGCGAAATAGAAATTTGTACGTTGATGTTCTTGCCCCGGCCGTTTAAAAATAAACAAATCGGCTTACCTGATTGGTCATTGTGAATCTGAATATCCTGCCAAGAGATCTGATTATCCCCCACTGCCTTAAAGACGGCTTCTTTAGCCGCGAATCGGCCGGCTAAATGCTGGTAGAAAGAAGTTTTGGTCCTGGCGGCTTTGATCTCAACGGGAGTGAATACCCGTTTTAAAAAATCATCACCCCACTTCTCTACGGCCTGTCGAATGCGCCGCACCTCGGTGATATCCACGCCCGTGCCGGTCAACATCATCTAGTCAGCTCCTTCATCTCCCGGACCGCCTTAAATAATCCTGAATATATCGCCCGGCAGATTATGGAATAACCTATATTAAGCTCGTTAATCCCCTTAATGGCGGCCACCGGCCTAACATTATTATAATCAAGGCCGTGCCCCGCGTTCACCACTAACCCCAAATCCAGAGCATAACCGACAGAGCGCTTAAGCTGGCAAAGAAATTTTTCTTTTTGCGCGGGTTTTTCCGCTATCGCGTAACGCCCGGTATGTAACTCGATTATTTTAACCCCGCATTCGCTAGCGGCAGCAATTTGCCGCTTATCCGGATCGATAAACAGGCTTACCTTAATGCCGCAATCCTCTATTGTTTTTACAGCTGCCGTAACCGCTTTAAGGTTAGCCGCAACGTTTAACCCTCCCTCGGTAGTCAATTCTTTTCTGCGTTCGGGAACCAAGGTAACCTGATCAGGCCTCAAATTACAGGCAATTTGAATGATTTCCGGAGCAATCGACATTTCCAAATTAAACTTGGTTTTAATTGTCCGGATAAGCAGTTTAATATCCCGGTCTTGAATATGCCGGCGATCCTCCCTTAAATGCGCCACGATACTATCGGCTCCGGCCCGTTCACAAACTAACGCCGCATCTACCGGATCAATCAAAATCCCGCCGCGGGCCTGCCGCAGAGTAGCTACATGATCGATATTTATCCCTAATTTAGGCATGTATGCTTTAAACCCCTTCACCTTTTACATAGAACCAAACGGTCACCGCTAAAAGGAGAGAAATAAGCTTTAACCACGGGTGGGTAGAAATCGTAGAAGTAAATTGCTGTAAAATATTCAATATTTTTTTATCCATTGTCTTTGGCCTTAAGCAATTCTTTAATTTTTACCTCTAATTCAGGCAACCCGAGATCCTTATAAAACTTTTTCTGGTAAATCACCGAAATATCGCGCCTTTCTTCTGAAACAATGACTAATATAGCGTCGCTTTCCTCACTTAAGCCTAAAGCCGCGCGGTGGCGCGTGCCAAAAACCCTGTTTAACTCTTCGCTTGCCGCTAAAGGGAAAATGCATCCGGCAGAAGCGATCCTGCCGCGGCTGATAATTAGACCGCCGTCATGCAGCGGATTATTGGGAGTAAAAATTGCCTCGATTAAATCCGCGCAAATCCGGGCGTCTAGTGTTACTCCGCTTTTGATGTAAGCGGCTAAAGAATCGCCTTTTTCGATAGCAATTAAGGCGCCTAATTTATTTCTCGCCAGACTTTCACAGGCCCGGGTAATCTGCCGGCTATATAAAATAATGTCTTCATCTTTCAAATTATTCCTGAAAAGCTGCCGCTTACCCAGTTGGGCCAGCCCCATGCGTATTTCC
>JBFZAU010000171.1:0-9571 GCA_041308825.1 Candidatus Omnitrophota bacterium | reverse complement strand
GCCTGCTCCACATCAACTTTAATTACTTTCACCTTGATCTTGTCTCCGGGTTTAAGATTAGCCACGGTTTCTTTATCAATCTCACTAGAATAAATCAATCCTTCTAGCTCTGAGTCAATCTTGGCAAAAACACCGAATTCCGTGAGGCTGGTAACCTCTGCTTCAAGCTGCGTATCCAAAGGATACTTTTCGGCAATTTTGCTCCAAGGATTCTCCTGCAGCTGCTTTAATCCTAAAGCAATCCTGCGGTTAGTCGCATCCACCGAAAGAATCGACACGTCGATTTTTTGGCCTTTCTTTAACACATCCTGAGGGTGGCCGATTCTTTTGGTCCAGGAGATATCGGAAACGTGAATCATCCCTTCCAAATTAGAATCCAACTCCACAAACGCCCCGTATTCGGTAAAACCGCGTACCTTACCGGATACGGTGGATCCGGCCGGATACCTGCTCTCGGCTTCCAGCCACGGATTTTGTTCTAATTGTTTTAAACTTAAAGAAATCCGGCGTGATTCTTTCTCCACGCTGAGAATCTGGGTTTCAACCATATCCCCTACGGCAAACATCTCTCCCGGATTATTTACCCGCTTGGTCCAGGAGATTTCGGAAACATGGATTAACCCTTCAATCCCTTTTTCCAGCTCAACAAAAACCCCGTAAGGCAGGATGTTAACCACCTTACCTTTTACTTTAGAACCGACGGTAAATTTCCCTTCGATATCCTTCCAAGGATCGGATAATCTTTGCTTCAATCCTAAAGAAACTTTACCTGAGGCCTGATCCATGTTCAAAATCATTATTTCGATTTTGTCCCCGATCGCCACAATCTCGGAAGGATGGCTGATCTTAGACCAGGACATATCGGTAATGTGCAGCAAACCGTCTACCCCGCCCAGATCAATAAAAGCACCGAAATCCGTGATCGCTTTAACTAATCCGGGGTAAATATTGCCGATCTTTAATTCTCCCCAGATCTTCCCCTTAGCTACATCACGGTCGGCTTGCACGGCTTCCCGCCGGCTGACAATAATACTGCGCCGCAGGTTGTTCACCTTGACGATCTTAAACTTAAAGATTTTATACAAAATATCCTTATCGGCAATGTTCCGGAAAGAGGATAATGAGCTGGGCAAAAACCCTTCGATCCCCATAATATCGACCAGAAATCCGCCTTTTACCTTTTTTACCGGCTTACCTTCAACCAGGGTACCGTCATTGGATAACTTAACGATCTTATCCCAGCCCTGCATGCGCATGGCTTTTTCGCGGGATAAAGTCATAACCCCTGCATCATTTTCCATATTCTCCAGCAAAAACTCCATTTCTTTTCCCACTTCTAAATCCGCCGAGCTGAATTCCGTAATCGGCACGATCCCCTCGGATTTAAACCCTACATCCACCAGAACCTCTTTGGTCTTAATCTCAACAATCTTACCGCTGACCACCTGGCCTTCTTTTAAAACCTTGATACTCTGATTATATAACTGCTCTAATTCTGCTCTTGTGTCTGACATTGATAAATGCTCCTTTTCGTTTTTATTTTTTTATATTTCGAGTTTGTTAGTAATTAATTACTTTTTAATTGTTAAATATCGGCCATTATCAAATTCGAAATTTCCTGATAAGGCTTCCCCCTTTCCTCGCGAATTTACCCCTAGCATAATCATCTTAATATTATGCCCCTTCTTTTAAAATAATCTCTTTAGCTAAAACCAAAAGTTTTTTAGCCTGAGTAAGGCTTTTTGCCTCGGCATAAGTACGCATAATCGGTTCGGTGCCTGAACCGCGAAACATCAGCCAGCTTTGGTCCTCGCAAATAAGCTTTATCCCGTCGTAATCTTTAATCTCAACTACCCGCTTACCCAGTAATTCTTTAGGCAAATCCTCTTTTTTAGGCTCAACCTGCTTGGCTAAATGAAAATCCTGGCGGACATAATAGTACTTTCCGAACTTTTCTTCAGTTTCATTTAAAATTTTTAAAATATTTTTGTTCCGATAAACCATCATTTCAATCAACAGCAACCCGGCCATAGTACCGTCACGCTCCGGAATATAGCCTTTAACCCCCATCCCGCCGGCCTCTTCGCCACCTGCGACAATATCCTGGGTTTCCATCAGGTTAGAGATATACTTAAAACCTACGGGGGTTTCATAAAGTTTAATCCCCAGGAATTTTGCGATATTATCCATCATCATCGAACCGCAGATCGTTTTAACTAAACCTCCGCTCCATTTACGATCCTGATTTAAATGCAGGGCCAATAACCCTAAAATCTTCTGCGGATGGATAAATACTCCTGTGGGGGCTACCGCCGCAATCCGGTCGGCATCCCCATCCAAAGCAATCCCCAAATCAAATTTCTCTTCCTTAACCCGCCTTTTTAACTGGGCTAAATTTTCCTCAATCGGCTCCGGCCTGCCTCCGCCGAAAGACGGGTTGATGGTATTACGCATAAATTCTAACCTGATCCCGGTTCCTTTGAGCACCTGGGCAATAAAGCTGTCTCCGGATCCATACATCGAATCAACCAAAACTTTAAATTTTTTGTTTTTTATTTTTTTCAGATCAATATAATTACGGATAAATTTAATATAATCGGCCGTTAAATCCACCACCTTAATCGATTCAGGCGCAACACCGTCCTTAACCGGGGAGATGGTCAGCAAATCCTCTACCTCCCTGGTCAACTCCTGGCTGGCTCCCCCTCCGGCGGCATTCTTAATTTTGAAACCGTTATACTCTGCCGGATTATGCGAAGCGGTGATCATGATCCCCAAATCCAGCTTGCGTGATTTCACCGCAAAGCTAAGCGCTGGCGTAGGTATCGGCCGGTCGGATAGAACGACTTCAAGATTATTGCTTTTTAAAACAACTGCCGCAGCCCTGGCAAATTTATCCGACATAAAACGGGTATCATACCCGACCGCCACTCTTTTACCGCTGCCTAAAAAATCCGCCACCGCCTGAGTCAGGATTTTAACATTTTTCAAGGTATAAGTATCGGCGATTACTGCGCGCCAGCCGTCGGTACCGAATTTAATTTGTGTCGCTGCATTGCTCATTGTGCCGTTCTCCTGTTTTATCTTAAACTGTTGATTGCCTGTTTAATATTATTGGCCCCGAAAATATAGGAACCGGCCACTAAAATATTAGCCCCCGCTGCTTTAACCAGTTTACCGGTTTGATGATTGATTCCCCCGTCGACGGCGATATCTCCGGCAAAAATCTGCCGCAGCTTTTTAATTTTATCCAGCGCCTGCGGGATAAAAGACTGGCCGCCGAATCCGGGATTGACCGACATCACTAAAACAAAATCAACCAGCTTCAAAACCGGCTTAATCCTGGCTAAAGGCGTGCCGGGATTTAAAGAAATGCCGAACTTAATTTTCTTTTTTTTCAGTTCTTGGCCGATTCCCTGCAGTTGCCGTAAACTGACCGTTTCGATATGCACCGTAATCATATCGCTGCCGGCAGCGATAAAAGCCCCCAGATATTTAACCGGGTCTTTAATCATCAAATGCACATCTAAGGCCAAAGTAGTTGCCTGGCGCATATACTTTACCACCACCGGGCCGATAGTAATATTAGGCACAAAATGCCCGTCCATTACATCAACATGAATTAAATCCGCCCCCGCCGCCTTGGCTTTTTTAAGCTCTGCGCCTAACTTACTGAAATCTGCCGAGAGTATTGATGGAGCAATTTTAATTCTCATGAAAAGGCCCTTATTCTGCGTCGATAGTCGATAGGCTATCGACCCTGAGCTCAAGATTTATAGAGTTTTCTTTTCTTAATATAATCAAAAACCTTATCGGTAACTAGATAGCCGAAAGATTTTCCCCTGGCCACGCACTCCCGGATCTCAAAAGCCGAAACGTCCACCGCCCTGATCGGCAAGG
Organism: Candidatus Omnitrophota bacterium; assembly: GCA_041308825.1. Taxonomy (GTDB): domain Bacteria; phylum Omnitrophota; class Gorgyraeia; order Gygaellales; family Profunditerraquicolaceae; genus UBA6249. The sequence continues at coordinate 5,671 of JBFZAU010000171.1, read as the reverse complement.
TTTGGATATACGGTGGAATCTGTTCCAGCGGATATCCCGGCCGGGTGGCGGCGATAAACTTAACCATCGTTAAAATCTGTTTCAAATCCTTCCACTCGCTCAAATATTTAAGCAGATCGCTTCCGATAATAAAGTACAATTCGTCGCGGCAATATTTAGCTTTAAAGTCCTTTAAAGTATCAATGGTATAAGAACGGCCCTGACGTTTTACTTCCAGATCCGAAACCGTAAAATATTTATTCGAGGCCACCGCCAGCTTCAGCATCTTTAAGCGATCAAGCGGGGAGGCGATATTTACGTCGTCTTTATGCGGCGGCATGGCGGTCGGCACAAAGATAACTTTATCCAGCCCCAATTTTTCTCTGGCCTCTTCGGCCAAAATTAAATGGCCGATATGGACCGGATTAAAGGTTCCACCGAGTATCCCGATTTTCACACGCACACCTTCTTTTCTTTCTATGGACGAATCTGACCCGTACCATAAACCAAGTATTTATATGTCGTCAACTCCTCCAAGGCCATCGGCCCGCGGGCATGCAATTTATCGGTTGAGATGCCGATCTCCGCGCCCAGGCCGAACTGTTCTCCGTCGGTAAAGCGGGTAGAGGCATTCAAATAAACGCAGGCGCTATCGACCTGCTTTAAAAATTTCGCTGCCGTCAAATTATTGTCTGTAACGATACTGTCGGAGTGATGCGAGCCATATTCATTAATATGGCTGAGTGCCTCATCCAGGCTGGCCACTACTTTTACGGACAAGATCAGGTCCGCGTATTCAGTGCGGTAATCCTTTTGGGTAGCCAGCTTCACCCAGTCAGCAATCTTTTGGGTAAATTTACAGCCGCGAATTTGCACTCCGGCATCCTTAAAGCTTTTGAGCATCCCCGGCAAGAACCTTGCTGCTACATCCTGATGCACCAACATGCTCTCCATGGCATTACAAACTCCCGGCCGCTGGCACTTGGCATTAAAACAAATATTCTGCGCCATATTTAAATCCGCGTCTTCATCCACATAAACATGACAAATCCCTTTATAATGCTTAATTACGGGAATCGTAGAAAGCTTGACCACTTTTTTAATCAACTCTTCCCCGCCGCGCGGAATCACTACGTCAATGTAATCATTTAATTTAAGCAAATGGTTTACCGCCAGCCGCTCAGTTGAATTAATCAGATTGATCGCACCGTCGGCAACGCTATGTTTTTGCAAAACCGACTTTAAAACATTAAAGATCGCTAAATTAGAGTTTAGGGCCTGGCTGCCGCCGCGCAAAATCACGCTGTTACCGGATTTAAAACAAAGTCCGATGCAATCCGCCGTAACGTTAGGCCTAGACTCATAGATAATCGCCACCACGCCCAGCGGTGAACGCACCTTCTGGATACTTAAACCACTAGCCGTATTCCAGGCCCGCATCACTTCATCTACCGGATCTTTAAGTTTAGCGATTTGGCGCAGCGAATCCGCCATTTGCTTAATTCTTGCCTGATCTAAACTTAACCGGTCGATAAAAGCCCGGGTTAAACCGCGAGCACCGGCAAGATCTTTACGATTAGCCTTTAAAATAGTCTCTTGTTTCTCCAGTAAAGCCGCCGCCATATCCTCTAAAACCGCATTCTTGGCCGTAGAAGATAAGGTTGCCAGGCGGAATGAGGCGCTTTTGGCAAGTTTGGCAATATTAATTATCTGATTTTTAAGATTTTGTTTCATCGGGGCAAAAATATTGTACCCTGGCTAAAGGGGTCATGGGTCAACTTGCTGATTATCTTCTCCAACCTGCCGTGGGCGATCACGCAAGGCACTCCCGCCTCAACCGCAATCCGGGCAGCTTCAATCTTAGTTACCATCCCTCCGACACAGGTTCTTTTATTCGTCGGACAAGCCAAAGATTTAATCTCCCCGGTAATTTTATCTACCCGCCGGATGATTTTTCTATTTTTGTCTAAGAGGCCTTCGACATCGGACAGAATAATCAAAAGATCCGCCTCCACCAGCATTGCTACCAGTGCCGATAAACGGTCATTATCGCCAAGCTTAATTTCCTCAGTAGCCACCGTATCATTTTCATTGATAATCGGCACGCAATTTAACTTTAATAAAGTATTCAGAGTATGCTTGGCGTTAGTATAACGGATCCCTAAAAAATCATCCCAGCTCAAGAGCAGTTGGGCGCAATTTAGTTTAAATTCGGCCAGGGCCAGCTTATAAACATGCATCAGCTCATGTTGCCCAATCGCCGCGGCCGCCTGCAGCTCTTGCAGCTTTTTCGGCCGCTCGGAAAGCTTTAAGATCGACATCCCCAAAGCGATCGCTCCGGAAGAAACCAGCACCACCTCCTTGCCTTGCTTGATCAAATCCGAAACCTGTTTGGCGATTTTACCCGCTAAACGGGTATCCAGTTTATTCGCTTTACCGCTAAAAAGGCTGGAACCGACCTTAACCACTATCCTTTTATATTTTTTTAGCGACCGCATCGATTAACTCCTCTGTCCCTTCTTTGTTCAATGCCGACACCGGGTAAACGGTTTTCTTAACCGCTTTTTTAAAACGTTTTAAATTCTCACCCGAGCCCTCTAAATCCATTTTATTGGCGCAAATAATCTGTGGTTTTTTATAAACCTGCCGGCTGTAATTTTTTAATTCCAGGTTGATATCTTTATAATCTTGAACCGGATCACGCCCATCAAAACCTGCCATATCGATCAGATGAATCAAGACCGTAGTCCGTTCAATATGTTTCAAGAACTTCACTCCCAGGCCCCGGCCGGCGGAAGCACCCTGAATTAAACCGGGAATATCCGCAATTACAAATTTGCGATGGCTGCTATTAACCACCCCTAAGATCGGCCCGGTAGTCGTAAAAGGATAAGGGGCAATTTTGGGGTGCGCATTAGAAACCGCAGCAATCAAGGTAGATTTACCGGCGTTAGGAAAACCGATCACTCCCACATCCGCCAGTAATTTTAAATTTAATTCGATGATCTTATCTTCACCCGGCTCTCCGGCTGTTGCCTCCCGGTGGAAAGAATTACCCCGGCCGCCCGCGCCGCCCCGGGCCACCACCACCTGTTCACCGTCGCTATCGAGGTCCCGTAAAATCGAACCGCTAGCCGCATCCTTAATAATCGTTCCCAGCGGAACCCGGACAATCACATCCTGGGCATTTTTACCTTTTTTCTTATTACCCGAGCCTTGGCCGCCATTAGCCCCGAAAAAATGGCGATGGTGCTGAAAATCCAAAAGGGTGAGCAGATTCCGGTCGGCGCGGACAATAATATCCGCCCCCTTACCTCCGGGCCCGCCGTCCGGGATTCCTTGACGCTGGTATTTATCCCGGTAAAGGCTTTGACAGCCTCTGCCTCCTGAACCGGCCTTTAGATTAATTCTTGCTCCGTCAATAAACACTTGTTTTTCAGCTCGAAACGATCGATTTTATCTTAAGTTCAGTTAGCTGATCCCGATGGCCTTTTTGCCAATGTGAATTCTTACGGCGGCGATGCTTATAAGCCAGGGTCTTTTCACCTAAGCTGTGCTTAAGAACCTCTACTTCGACCTTCGCCCCTTTAACGTAAGGCTGGCCGATCTGAACTTTTTCGCCGTCAGCAACCAGTAAAACCTTATCAATACTAACCTGGTCACCTTTAGCCAAATCCTGTTTGCTAACTTCGATCGTATCATCTTTTTTTACGCTATACTGTTTTGACCCAACTTCAATCACGGCATACATTTGATAACCTCCCCCAACTGCTTACGGCAGTCCTGACTGCCGGCAGACTTAAAGTTAATAAAGCTGAAACTAGAATTTAGTATTATATACCCCCAGGATTACAGGGTCAAGCTAAAAATTAGGGCAAAACAGCTCAAAAAAGCGATCTTCCCCGAATGCAGCTTATTCCCGAAAAGAGCAAAACCCCCTCTTTTCGGGAAAATCATCATTTTAACTGAATTTAATATCTTCCAGGTGGGCAGTAGGGTTAGAAATAAGGTTAATCTTAGTCCGGTATTTACGCTCAACCGCCCGCAATGCCTCCTTATCCTTTAAAATTTCATCGATTACTGGCGGAGCCAGGGTAAGCGAAGCCTGTTTTAAATTTTTACCCTTCAGGTAGCGTTTGAGCTCTTTTAAAGCAAAAATCCCCAGGGTCTGCGGGGAACGCAGTTTACCTTTTCCCTTGCAATATGGGCAGGGATGAAAAGAAAGCATCTGCACGGTCTTGTGTATTCGCTCCCGGGTCATTTCGACAATCCCAAACTTCGAAATCCCCAGGATATCGTATTTAGCCCGATCTCCGGATAAGGCATTTTTCAAAATACTCAGTAATTCCCGGCGGTGACCTTCCCGTTCCATATCGATAAAATCGATCACGATAATTCCGCCTAGATCACGCAGTACCAGCTGCCGGGCAATTTCCACGGCCGCCTCGGCATTCACCTTGAAAGCCATATCCTCCTGGTTGACCTTTTTCTTAAAACCTCCGCTGTTTACATCAATCACCACCAGGCCTTCCGTAGGCTCAATGATCAGATAAGCCTTGGATTTCATGTAAACATGGCTCTCAAAGATACGATTAACCTGTTTCTCCACATCTTTAGCGGCAAACAGGTCATCTCCGCGGTAAAGCTCAACCTTACGGCTTAAGTAACTTAAGAAGGTGCGCATAAAATGCTGAATGCGGTAAAATTCGGGCTTAGAATCAACGATCAGCTTAGTGACATCCTCGGTAAAAGAATCGCGGATCGCCCGCAGCGGTAAATCATACTCCTCATAAACCAAGGCCGGGGCCTTTTTTTCCTGAGCGACCTTTTCCAGGCGTTTCCATAATTTGTAAAGAAATTGCGCATCCCGGATAAGCTCCTGTTCGCTTCTGCCGCTGGCGGCAGTACGCACAATAAAACCTACCGGATCGGGAAGTTTAAGTTTTTTAAAGATCTCCCGCAGCCGCCTTCTTTCGCCTTCATTCTCGATCCGGCGGGATATACCCCCCTGTTTCTCCTGCGGCATAATCACCAGATATCTGCCAGCCAGGCCGATCTGGGTAGAAAGGCGCGGCCCTTTGGTGCCGAATGACTCTTTAACCACCTGAACCAAAATCTCCTGCCCCTTTTTTACCTCTTTAATCGGGGTTTGCTGCGGAGCCTCAACCGACTCATAGGCCGATTCGATCTCCGAAAGGTATAAAAATCCGTTTTTGGGCAGCCCGATATCTACAAAAGCCGCTCCGATCGAAGGCATCACCGCCTCAATCCTGCCTTTATAAATATTGCCGACGATCGTACGGTCCTGCGGGCGTTCAATATGGAACTCTAATAACTGCCCCTCCTGGACAATCGCTACCCTTTTTTCCTGGGGCTCGGAATTAATTAAAATTTCCTTGGACATCTTTTATTTCTATCCCTTCTGGTAATTGTTTTTGCAACCTATCCTTAAAATTGTCCGGAGTAACCGGAAAATTTAAGAGAATCGCCGCTTCCTCTTCTTGACTCTCAACACCCAATTTTAAAGCTCTTTTTAAGCTTAATTTAGGATGCGGGCTAAAACCCTGACTCAGTTTCAGCGGAAGCTCGGCCCGGCGCATAGCACGCACAAATAGGCGCATCAGGTCTAAATGCGAAATATAACGCATCAGCCCTGTCTTTGAAAAAACGAAGTTAACTTTATACATTTATT
>JBFZAU010000170.1:0-11631 GCA_041308825.1 Candidatus Omnitrophota bacterium | reverse complement strand
CCGCGCTGCCCCCGGGAAATCAGGCATTGGCGGGGGCATAAAAAACATTGCACCTTGCCCTGGCCAGCATCCTTCCAATATAATGCCTCTTTTAATCCTTGCGGAAAATCCTCATCTTGGGCAACAACTACTGCCAGCTTAAAAGAATACTGTCTTAGAAAAAATATGGCGACTAAACCAAATGCGGCAAAAATACCCGCAAATATCAGTTTTCTCATTATTGAAAAATTCATCCGGGAAGGGGTATTAACTTAAACGCTGTTTTTATTCGCGCCTGTGGATCTTTGAAAGTTCAGTTAGTAAAATAAATTTACTAATTCAAGGCCGCGCTTATCTGCCCGGATAAGTGGCCTTGGGCCCGTCTTACATGCCCCTTAAATCTGCCTAAAACCAAAACAATTAACCCTATGATTATCACTAAAACAATTACATATTCAATCGTGCTCTGCCCGAATCGAGTCCTTTCCATCACGCCTCCTCTTTAAAACTTACGCTTAAAGCGGATCGCTTTTCTGCCGCTTAATACTTTCCCTGATATCTTCGATAATCGCAAACCACTCCTGTTTAATGCTTTTTTCCCATTCTAAATACTCATCCTGCCGCTGTTCATCGATATACACATATCCGATTCCCTCTCCCGGCAGCGGCTTGGCTTTTTCCTGAGCCACTAAGAAATCCTCGATTCTGGAAAAAATTTGATGCACATCCAGGTTAATGTCATGTCTAAGCATCGCCTCGATTTTTTTCAACAGATCTGTCTTGGTTATTCTGTTTATTTGATCGGACATATCCTCTCCCGGTTATAAAAAAAACAATCCTTATGTTTAAAGATTGTTTTTAACTGTCTCGACTAACCCGACATTCACTCTTTTTTGCCCCCTGGGATCAATTTTAGCGTGCTTACCTCAATACATTAATTATACTGCCGCGGATGCCAAAAATCAATTCGCCGATTGGCTCTCAAACTGCCTACTGGTATTTCCCGAAGTGCCCGGCAAAATTCTCCTTCATCATCTGATAAATCTTTTCTCTGTCTGAATCCCGCACTTTTACGAATTTAATGCCGTAAAGTTGTTGCCCTTGCTCCTCCTTATGCCAGGTCACGGCAATTTCGATATCGAAGAAATACTTATCATTGAAATAAAGTTCCGCCCGCGTATTATACACAATTAGTTTTTCGGGTAAAACCAAACAAAACCCCCGCATATTCAAATCCCTGACTTCACAAGGCAGATAATCTTTAGCTGTCGGCCATTTAATCTTAGCCGGCGCCTGGATCTTCCATCTCGGCAGCAGCCTTTTTTCGACAAAATCTGGCTTAGGAGGCGGTGTTTTTTTCTTGCTAAAAAAATCAAATAAACCCATTTTTGCAGTCCTTTGCAACCAAGCATTATTAGCCATTAAACCGGGCTAAACCGATACCTGCCAACCCGATGCAAGCTTTAATAATAGTATATCACTTTAGGCCGATTATTACAAAAACAAAGCACAGGTAATAATACCCATCTCCCAGCCCAAACACTTCTACCGGCGCGGTAAGATCAAATCTTACCTGAACTGCTCTCGAATCCTAAGGCGAGTAAGCAAATAAATGAGGAATAAGGCGACGATAATATCCAGCAGCGCATAAACCGTAACGTACATCCGGGTTAGCTGATTGATTCTAGGCAATAACTCAAGTGGCAATACCCCTTCATTGATCTTCAGCAGGATAAATCTTTTTACCGCCGCCGGGGGGTGTTTCCAGAAGATAGTCGCCAGATTAAAACAGGCTGACCCGATAATAATTCTCCGGAAGATTTCTTTGCGGAAGATAATGCCGATACCGGCGACCAACATAATGATTCTTAACCCCAAGGAGGCAAGGTACCTGCCGAAAATCAACATTTTTTCGGCAGGGTAAAATCTAACGTAATAAGCATTAAAATCCAGTGTCGGCATGCCTTGAACCGCATATAAAATAATGATAAAACTTAAAATAATTATTTCTTTGGATATTTTATGCGGTACGGCCGCGGCAGTCTTACTGGTTCTGGCGAGGATTAAAAACAGGATGATTAAGATTAAATTATAGAGTATTTTATACACTCCCGGCACCTCCTGGATACTAATTATACTGATCTATTTATCAACGCCTGATATTTTTGCCAGACCAGCCAGCATCCCTGGATCAACCGTATAACCCAACCTCTTAACCTTATCCAGATCTGCCCGGGCTAAAGCGTATTCCTTTACAGCATAATAAGAAATCATACGGTTAAAATAAGCTGGCATATAATTATTATCGATTGCGATCGAGCGGCTATAATCAGAAATCGACCGGCTAAAATTACCCTGTTGATAATAAATCAAGCCGCGATTATTAAAAGCCTGCGCATAGCCGGGATTAATTTTAATTGCCCGGTTATAGTCAGCCAGGGCGGCAGCTAAATTTCCCTGCTGCCGATAAAGGTTACCGCGATTGTAATAAGAATCGGCGTAATCAGGGCTGATTTCGATGGCGCGGGTATAATCGGATAAAGCTTGTTGCATATTTCTTTGTTGCTTGTAAATAACCCCGCGATTATTAAAAACCTCTTTGTAGCGAGGGTTGATTTTGATCGCCCGGTTGTAATCAGACAGGGCGGCAGCTAAATCGCCACTCTGTTGATAAGCCCTACCGCGGTTGTTGAGGGCGATTGCCGCGGCTGGATGCCTGCTTAAAACATCATCCCATAAAGTTTTGCTGTCTTTCCACACCCGACATCTCTGCCAGCTTAATCCAGCCAAAAGGCCAAAGATAAAGATTAAAGTTAGTAAAATCAAACTCTGCTTCAGGCGTGACTGTTTGCTCCTTCGGCTTAACCACCAAAAAATTCCTTCGGCTAAGATATAAAATATACCCAGAGAAGCAATATAAGCATACCGATCAGCAACAACCGTATTGCCGACCGGGATGAATTGTAAAACCGGAGTAAGGCTAACCAGAAAGAAACCGCAGCCGAAAAGTACTTTTCTGGTATATTTGCCCGATATAATTACTAAACTAAACAAGATGGCCGCACCCAGAAAAGAATAAAAAACTGAAAAACTATCCCCTAGCTCCGGGTAGGGATAAAGGCAGGAAAGTTTAATCGGGATGAATATTTTCTGAAGGTAAAAAATTATGCTGTAGCCGGCGATTTTGACCTGATAAAAAAAATTAACACTCTTTTCGATTCTTATCGCCCCGCTGGAATACTGGCTGATTACGGCCAGCGTGCCGAAAATTAAAGATAGAATAAAAAATGGAATTTTATCCTTAAAAACATCCGGATTAAACTTACGGCGTAAAAGGTAATCCAGCAAAAGTAACACCAACGGCAAAGTAACCGCCATAGGCTTGGAAAGCAGAGCCAGGAGAAATAAAATGACGCAAAGATAATATTGCTTATTATTTTTCCTCTGCCGGTAATAAATATAGTTTATTATAGCGGTTAAGAAAAAAAAGCTGTAAAGCAAATCTTTTCTCTGGCTGATCCAGGCGACTGATTCTACATGCAAAGGGTGTAAGCCGAATAAAAGCATGATAATCAAAGCAACGGCCGTTTCCCGGCTCAAAAGATAAAAAAGCCAAAAAACTAAAAGGCAATTAAATAAATGTAAAACGAGATTGGTTAAATGATACCCGAAAGGCTCTAATGCAAAAAGCTTATATTCCAATAAGTATGACAGTATCGTTAAAGGCTGATAATTCCCGGCAAAATAAGAGGTAAAAACTTTCTTGAGGCTTTGTAAAGAAAAATTCTGCACCGCGGTATTTTCAATCACATACTCATCATCATCCCAGTTAACCCAGCCGTTAGAAAGCGCGGGGAGAAATGAAAAAGCAATTATGACCACCGCCAGGCATGCTAAAAGCACTATTTTAAATTTACTATTTTTGTTTAAACTGAGCATGTTTTTAGTTTAAAATTACGGAAGGCCGCTGTATAACAAGGGAGATTATTTATCCCTGACTTAAAAGCTCTCAAAAATAAGATACACCGCCGAAGCTATTGAGATCAGAATCAAAATTAACGCCATAATTCTTGTATTTCTGACTTCTTTCAGCATGGAGATCGGGACCATCAGCCAATTTGTCTTTTCATAGAATTTCGTCTGGACCTTCAATATCGGTTCGGTATTGAAAAATACCCATAATCCGAATATTAATCCGATATTTATGAATAATAATGCGACGAGTGGCATGGACATTTTCGCTCCTTTTCAGCCGTAAAAAGTAACTTTTCCTCTGCCAATGGCAAAGGCAACTTTATCTAAAAAGTTGCCTTTGCCTTAAGCTGCCTTAACTTACGCCACCGCTTTGTGGTCATAACTTATATTTTACTCCAAGTCATTGATCCAACTATTTTTATACTGGAAGGAACAGCTAAGCTTAGTGTTCAATCTATCCCCCCGCACTATTCATAATCATAATCGAAATCGCCCGATTGACATCCCCCTTTTTATTCGTGGTATATTCGATAAGTACACGATCATCGAGCTGGATCTTCTTCAAATTCAGAACTTCCCAGTTGGGGCCATAAATTCCGATTCCCGCAGGTAAAATAAAATTCATTTTTGTCCCCCGCTCATTGACCACCGAAACTTCATGTCTAACACCTTTAAAGGAATCGGGTAAAATAATCTCCTTGATCTGGCCTTTAAAAGCCTGGGATTGTAAAATCGTAGCGGGTATTGTTTCCCGCTCCGCAAAACTGGGGGTAAGAAACAGAGTAAAAAAAATTAATGAAAGTAGTATTTTCATCCGTTTAATTAGTAGGTTTAAACTAAACAAAAACGAAACCATATTCACAAAGGTTAAAGTAATTATATTTTGGCTCAAAGCCAAAACCTCTTACCCCGCTTATTTTTTTGCTCGCTTGGTTTTTTTAGCCGGTGTTAAAGTACTAATTTTATTATTCGCTTCCTCTAACGCTTTTTTGGCCTGCTCTAATTCCTTTTGCTTCTCAATAACCATCCGAATAAGCTTATCGGTCTGCCGGCTTTGCAGTTCAATCACTTCGCTCAGCGTAGTTTCACTTGCTTTTCCGTACATAATACTACTCAGCTCAAAAAGAACAATTAAAGCGATAACTAAAATTACCAGAGAAACCTTGCTCACTTTCATTTTTAGCTTTCCTCCTTGTTTTTATTATACCACTGCTGCTTAAAATTGGAAACTGCAAAACCTAAAAATAACTCTTAGGCAGAACTATTCCGGTCTAATCAAGAAAATGTTTTAATCTTAATCCCGGACAAAAAAACCGCGATATTGTTCATACATCTTTTCGGCAACCAACTTATGCCCCTGGTCACTCAGATGATAATCTCTTTTCCAATATGCCCGACTATGGCATCGGCTTGATAATAGTCATTTTCCCGATCAGGAACACCGGCTGCGGCTGTGGCTCGACAATAAAACACCGAAGCGGTAACGGCAATTACTGCCATCACATATTCTTTCTTAACGCAAAGTTTTCCAACCTGGCTAGAATATTTTGCCATTTTATAATCTTTTACCGTAAGGATCAGCCAAACACATCTACCCGCTTCCTGTCTCTAAAAGGCATTATATAGCTAATGCTTTTATTATCAATGGATTAGGTTAACGACTACTTGGTTTTGTTAAGTATTATTAAAAATTGGCAGGAGTGATTTAAACGTTCTGGAAATTCAACAATCCTTGATAATCGTATCGAAAATTACTCATACCGTAATGCTTCGATCGGGTTCAGCTTAGAAGCCTGCTTAGCCGGCCACAGGCCAAAGACCACCCCCACCACTAGCGAAAATACGCAAGCAAGAACTACGGAAGACAAGGAAATTTTGACCGACCAACCGGCGATTTGATTTATCAGCACTGACACCCCGGTACCTAAGACAATACCGGCCAAACCGCCGATAAATGACATCAGCACCGCTTCGATCAAAAACTGCACTAAAATGTCTTTATTATTGGCTCCGATAGCTTTACGCAAACCGATCTCCCTGGTACGCTCAGTTACCGAAACCAGCATAATATTCATAATGCCTATTCCACCGACCAAAAGTGAGATTGCCGCGATTGCTCCCAATAATAAAGACATCGTTTGAGTGGTAGCAGTAAGGGTTTTTTTAATGTCTGACATATTAAATATAGAAAAGGAATTTTTCTGTTCTTTAGTAATCAAGCGGTGTTGCTTAATGATCAGCTGGCTGATTGCCTCCTGTGAAGCATCGGTCAGATCCGCACTTTTAACTTCCACATAGATAGAATCAATATATTGTTTCCCCAAAAGACGGTACATTGCGGTAGTAACCGGAATAAGCGCCACATCATCCTGATCCTGCGGTCCGGTTGTGCCTTTAACCGGTAAGATCCCGATAACCCTGAAGTTAATCAAATTTATTTTTATGGTCTTGCCGATCGGATTGCTGTTACCGAAGATTTCTTTTACCACGGTCGCCCCGAGCAAAACCACCTTATCCCTCAGCTTAACTTCTTCCGCATTAAAAAATCTGCCCACCGTAGGCACAGAAGAACGCAACTGCGCATAGGATACCCCGGCACCTAAAACTTGGGTGTTCCAGTTTTTATTCCCGTAAACCACCTGTGCCCGGCCGGTTACAACTGGGCTGGCATTTTTGACATAATCCTTCAGTTTTTCAACCGCCGCAACATCCCCTAAGGTCAAACGCGTGGTTGCCCCGGCCTCAAATGATACCCCTGCGGATCTGGAAGCCCCCGGCCTAACTACAAGAAGGTTAGATCCTAACGACGATAACTGTTTTTCAATTGATTCTTTAGCCCCTTGGCCGATAGCCAACATCGCAATCACCGCCGCAACGCCGATGAGTATCCCTAATATCGAAAGAAAAGCGCGCAGCTTATGCGATAACATCGCGGCAATTGCCTGTTTAAGATAATCCAGAAACTCCATCCCCCCACGCATACCCCTGCCCGTCTTCAATAGAACATCTTTAACTGCATTCTGCGATACTGGCATCGCCGTTGACACTGGCTCAGTGTCCGACAGGACTGCCTTATCAGAAATAATCTGCCCGTCGCGCATAGTAATAATCCGCCTGGCAGAAGCAGCAATTTCATTTTCATGGGTAACGATGACTACTGTTTTACCTTTTTTATTAAGTTCCTGCAATATCCCGATAATCTCCCCTCGACTTTTAGTATCAAGATTTCCCGTCGGTTCATCGGCAAAAATAATCGGCGGTTCGTTGACTAAGGATCTAGCAATCGCTACTCTTTGCTGCTGGCCTCCGGAAAGTTGATTCGGCCAATGGAACATCCTGTCTTTTAGCCCTACTCCGGTTATTTCTTGCTCCGCTTTATGCTTGAGATGTTTTTTACCGGCGTAAACCAGGGGCAGTTGGGCATTCTCTAAAGCAGACATTCTGGGCAATAGGTGAAATTGTTGAAAAACAAAACCGATAAGCTGATTTCTAACCAAAGCCAATTCCTTATCTGAAAGCCTGGTTACATCTTCTGCCTCCAGGGAATATTCTCCGGAATCAGGACGGTCCAATAATCCCAGCACATGCATCAGGGTTGACTTACCTGAACCCGAAGCGCCCATAATCGCGACAAATTCTCCGGCGGCAATATCCAGAGAGACATTTTTCAACGCCTCTACTTTAATATCACCCAATTGATAAGACTTATATAAATTCTTTGCTCGAATCATGGCTATGCCGGCGGCCCTGCCCCCTGGCCCCTTTTGCGTGTAGGAAACTTAGGCATAAAAGGATTACTGCCTGTATTGCTGCTGGCAGCGGGCAAAACATATCCATCAGTCGTAACCACTACCGTATCCTCTGCGGTAATCCCGGAAATGATTTCGTAATTCTCTTCTTCCGTGATCCCTAATTTAACGGCCCGCTTAATGAGATCCGGGCTGTCCTTTTGTTTTACCCAAACATAATTTTCATCTTTATCCTGTTGCACGGCATCCAGCGGAAGAATTAAAGCGTTATCTTTGCTTGCAACAATAAAATCTACAGAAGCACTCATTCCGGAACGGAAAAACTCCGGGACATTTTCCGGAACCAAATCTACATTATAAATAACCACATTATTAACCGTCTCCGATTCATAATAGATGTGGTCTACCTGAGCTGCAATCCGGGTATCCGGATAAGCATCCAATTTAATGATTGCTTTCTGGCCAAGTTTAATTTTTCCAATATCGGTTTCATCTACCTGTGCCCGCACAATCAGCTGGTCGGATAATACGATTACCGCATCCGCCGTACTTATCGTCTGGCCCGGTTGGGTAGTCGCCACGATTACTTCACCGTTGATCGGAGACAATAAAGGTATAGGCTTATATGCCTCTTCCCAGTATTTCAACTGTTCTTCTCCCTGGCCGCGCGCGGCATCCAGAAGTGCCGCTCTTTCGGTCGAACTCATCCAAGCCAAGGTTTGCCCGGCTTTTACAGCTTGGCCCTCCTTAATCAAAATACTTTCTACCCGGCCGTTTACCGGCGGTTTTATTTCCAGGCGATTTTTCGGATAAACCGTGCCCGTAGATGAAATAATCGATTTTATTAAACCTACGACTGGCTTGATTTCACTGGCTTCCCCTCCTGCCAGGCGGTTATTTTTCATTTTAAAAAAGACAATCAGGAAACAGGTTAATAAAACAATAAAAATTACAGTGAAAACTGTTTTTTTCTTTCTATCCATTTTCTAACACCTCTCCTTTCGCCTGGATCCAGCTTGCTTCAGCCAACAAAGCATTTGCCTGCGCATCAAGATATGTATTTTTGGCGTTCACCAGATTATCTTCAATAATTATCCAGTTATCAAAACTGATAAAACCGGTTGAGTATTGCGCCTGGGCGATATTGGAGCGCTCCTGATTTGCGGCCAGCTGCCTTTTCTGCACCTCCACATTTTCAATCGCGTCGATAAGAGAAGCCCAGCTCTCTTCTAAAATCAAGATGGCGCTATCCTTGGTGCTTCTTTGATTCTCCTGAAGCTGCTTTAAATAAGCCTTAGCCTGATCAACCTGTGCCAGTTTCAAACCGCCTTCAAATATCGGCATGGATAAGGTCAAGCCGAGGCCCCAATTCTCCCCGCTTGGCGACCAGTGCGCGCCGGATTTATTAGCGGCGGCAGAACCCGATAGGGTCGGAGAAAAATTGGCATAGGCGGAATTAAGGCTGTATTTAGCGGCATTCGCCTGTGCAATGGCCTGGTTTAAAGAAGGATTGTTTTTCACCAATTGCTCAAAATCCGGCTTTTCTTTAACCTGCTCATTTACTTTAAAATCCCCTTTGACGGTTACCAGGGCAAGCTCTTTGCGACCCATCTCTTTGGTAATCTGACGCTGGGCAACCTCTAAATCCCGCTTAGCTTGCGCGGTATGGTAACGGGCACTGGCCAGATCGGCTTCTGCGGTTAATAAAGCCCCCTTGTGTTCCAGGCCGGATTGATAACGTAAAGTAATCAATTCCAGATTACTTCTACGGATATCGTAAATCTCCTGAGTAATCTTAAGCGCCTCTTGCGCTTTCAACAGATTGATAAATGCGCTGCGAAATCTATACCTTACCGTCGCCGAGGTATATTTAAAATTATATTTTGAAGCGGTTATGTTTTCTAAAGCCGCTTTTACATCGCTGGCCGTCTTTAAGCCGTCGAAGATAAGCTGGGAACCGGTAACCCCGTAGGAGTAAGCATCTGCGGTAGACCTTCCTCCGTTTTCTGCAGAAATAGTTTGAGCAGTTGAAGCGCTTAAATTAGCGTTAATCTGCGGGAAAAGCGTGCTGGCGGATATTGCCTTAGAAGCCTGCGACTGTTTGGTCTGTTCGGTCGCCGCAATCAAATCCGGGTGATTTTTAGCCGCCTCCCTCAAACAGTCCTCCCAAGACAGAATCTCTCCGGCGGCTAATGGACTATAAACACTAAGTAAAAGACCTAAAATTATGGAGTAAATCTTGGGGTATTTAAACACGCTGTCAGCTTCTCCTCTAGGCCTGTTGAGCAGCTGCTGTTTTTAGTTTAAATAAATGTTCTTCAAAAAAACTCAAAAATTTATTAAACTCCTCCTCCGGCATAATACTCATCATTTTTTGCTGGTGCGGAGGTCCGGAGATAATGATCAAGCTATCACCCGGGCTGATCCCCATCGTCTTTCTGGCTTCAGCCGGAATAACAATCTGCCCTTTTGTCCCTACCGGGACCTTACCGTAAAACTTAGGAAAATTCTCCATTTTCTTATTCTTCTCATTCATAGTTACGGACTCCTTCTGTAGGATTAGTATGAAAAGTATTACTTCAGATACAAAGTATACTATAGTTAATTTTTAATGTCAATATGTTTATTGAGATTGGCTATTTCTAGAAATTAAAAAGAAACAGGGATTAATCGGAGGGCAGGGATATTAATCCTTTGGTGCTCAAAATGCCACTTTCCACCACCAATTCCATCACCGAAAATCAAGCTTTCCATCACGTTTTGCTAAACTTTTTGAAAAGGTATTGATAAATTTCTTCAGCAAGTATTTTGTGTCCGGTTTTATTGAGATGAGGATCAATCCTAAAATATACAGGCTCCCCTCTTGAGATTGCTTTGCTTAAGGCTGGTAAGGTATCCAGATACTGTATGTTGTTGTTGTTCAAAAAATCACAGAAAGATTGCCATTGTAATTGCAGCGCTTTATTAGCATAAACTAATTCTTTTGGAGGAATAAGAATAAATAAGCAGGATATATTACTCCCTCCGCAGAGGGCTTCTATTTCCTTAAATTCCCTCAATGTAACTGCAAATTTAGCGTTTAAACTAGATTGGCTTTCCGAGGTTTTTGTGATTCTGCACGCAAATAATGACTTCTTAGATATTACAGTAAAAACTCTTCTCATTAAAGCATACGATCTAAAATATCTGTTCAAAAAAAGCCGCAATTGTGCATTGCTTCTGATCTTTCCTGTAGTTAAAAACCCCGTATCAGCTAAGTAAGTAATTTGGTCTACTCCTAGATCATCCCACCAGAACTGAACCATTACCATATCAGGATGATACTTCAATCCTTGCTTCTCAAGATAGACTTTTTCATTATAAGTGGAATACCCTACAACGCCTGCTTTTATTATTGAAAATTTTTGTCCTTTTGGATTATTGTTTAACATATGTTCCAGCATGCTCAAATACGTTTCACTTAATTCTACTCCATTACCAAATGCAAAAGAATCTCCCAAGGCCAATATCTTGAATTCTCCTTTTCCTGAAACATGATCGATATCTCTCAATCCTTCACTGTTAGTATCAATAGCAATAGTAAATTCTGGCTGAGCATACGTACCCTTAAAATTTTTTGCTAACTCATAGCCATAAAATTGATTGCTAACAAAGTAACCTTTGGGGAAGGAATAATAAGGTTGCTTAATTATATAGCGAGAAACGACTTCTAGCAAAATAAGCGTAGTGATGCAAAAAAAACAAAATATGAGAATTATTTTTATTAATTTCTTAATCATGTCATTACCTGCCGGTGGTTTAATAGAGATACTACCTTGTTTTAATCTTTTTAATTATATAAAAAGTTGGATGATAGGCTCTAGACGGATAGAAGAATGAAGCGGATTCTTGAATTCAAGATGTTTTCAGGCAAGTAAAACCAGAGTTC
>JBFZAU010000169.1:0-7159 GCA_041308825.1 Candidatus Omnitrophota bacterium | reverse complement strand
CAATTAGCGGAAATCCTGGTGGAAAAGAAACTGATTACCCGCGATGAGGTAACTAAGTTTTTACAGGAGGCGGAGAATACCAGCCATGATTTTAAACAGGTGCTCATCAAGCATAACCTGTTTCCTGAAAATGAACTGCTTAACCTTCTAGCCGAAAAATTAAAGATTAACTGCGTTAATCTTAAAGAATTAGTAATTGATAAGGAGGTAATTGCTAAAGTCCCTTTAAAAATCGCTTCTTATTATAAATTTATCCCGGTGGGACTTAAGGGCAGGACTTTGACGGTGGCCGTCTCCTATCCATTGGATATTATTACTCTCGATGAAATCCGGACCCAGCTGGGTTTGGATTTGGAGATGGCTTTAGCCTGCGCCAGTGATGTCTCGGAGGAACTGAAGAAATATTACGGCTTAGGGGCTGAGACTTTAGAAAAAATCAGCTCGCAGGCCATGTCCAACGCGATGCCCGCCAGCGAACAAAATAAGGCCCAGGATGCAGTGGAGGATATCGAAAAACAGGCTACCGATGCCTCGGTGATCAAGTTGGTCAATCAGATAATTTTAGAGGCCTGGCATAAGCGGGCCACCGATATTCATATTGAGCCTTACCGGCAAGGTTTATCCGTACGTTACCGGATCGACGGGCTGCTTTATGACGCTAATGTCCCGGCGGAAATCAGGAATTTTTTAAGCGCGATTATTTCCCGGATTAAGATTATGTCTAATCTGAATATCGTCGAGCGCCGCCTGCCCCAGGATGGCCGCGCAATCGTTAAAGTTGCCGAACAGGTGTTGGATTTGCGTATTTCGACCATCCCCACACCTTTCGGAGAAAGCCTGGTGATCAGAATCCTGCCGACGCAGATGCTCTTTAGCCTGGAAAAATTAGGGCTGGCTAAAAGCGAATTACAAATTTTTGAAAGATTAGTGCAAAAACCTCATGGCATTATTTTTGTTACCGGTCCTACCGGCAGCGGTAAGACCACTACGCTCTATTCCTGCCTGACCAGGATCAATACCAAGGACCGCAAGATTATTACGATTGAAGACCCGATTGAATATGAGATGAGCGGGATTACCCAGATTCAGGTGATGCCGGAGATCGGTTTAGATTTTGCCCGGGGGCTGCGCAGTATCTTAAGGCATGATCCGGATGTAATTATGGTGGGAGAGGTCAGGGATTTTGAGACCGCCGAAACCGCCATCCGCGTAGCTTTGACCGGGCATTTAGTTTTCTCCTCGCTGCATACGAATGATGCTGCCAGTGGTATTGCCCGCCTGCAGGATATCGGAGTTGAACCTTACTTAATCGCCTCTAGCGTGGAAGCATTTATCGCCCAGCGTTTAATCCGGATGATCTGTCCGGATTGCCGGTATGAAGATAAACAGGCGCCGCTGGAGTTGCGGGAACTAATCGCTAAAGATTTGGGAATTAAATTGGAGGAAGTTAAGATCTTTAAAGGCAAGGGGTGCTCCCGTTGCAATGCTACCGGATTTTTCGGCCGGACCGCCATCTATGAAATTTTAATCGTTGATGAACTGACCAAAGAGATGATTTTAAAGAAAGCCTCATCCGGTCAGATTAAAAAATTGGCTTTGTCCCGCGGCATGCGGACTCTGCGGCAGGATGGCTGGAGAAAAACCATCGCCGGCGTTACTACCTTTGAAGAGGTCATCCGGGTGACCTCGGCCCAGGAGGAGCTTGGTGCCGAAAATAAAGGCATCGTTTCACCGGCAGAGATTAATTACGCCAAACAGGAAATTATCCCTGAACCGGAAGGGTCAAGTAAGCGGGTTTTCCGGCGCCTGGATGATCAAGTGAATGTCCGCTATAAGGTATTTGAAAAAGATAACGAATTGCTCAAGCGTAAAGTAAACCCGCAGGAGGAGGCGGCACTGACTAAAAATATTTCCGCCGGCGGCCTGCTTTTTAAATCTCCGGACAGATTAGCCGTCGGTTCGGTGATTGAACTAAAAATTAAATTGCCAAATAGCGAAGAATTAATTGAGTGTTTAGCCAGGGTAGTCAGGGTTGAAGAACTGATCGAGCAGTTGGAATATGATATCGCGGTTTGTTTTCTGGATTTAACCGGCGCGGAAAGAATAAGATTAGATAAATTTGTCGGGGTTAAACTGGAGGGCGGATTAAGATAATGGCAAATTATAATTATCGGGCGAAAAAAGGACTGCAGGAGATTGTTACCGGTACAATCGAAGCGGCTTCGGAGAAGGAGGCGATCGAAAAAATCAGCGCTTTAGGTTATATCCCCGTGAAATTAGAAGAGGTTGCTTCCGCGCAAAAAGCCCAAATTCCGCCCACGTTGGCGCCGGCGCGCAAACAATTCGGCAGGATCAAGAGCGGCCAGATTACGGTATTTACCCGTCAGCTTTCCAGCCTGATCAAGTCCGGGGTTCCCATCTTAACTGCGATTAATATTATTAAAGAACAAACGGAGAGCTTGAACTTAAAAGCCGTACTGGCCGATATTTATAACGTGATAAAAAACGGAGGCACTTTTTCTTCGGCATTGGAAGCGTATCCGAAGCATTTTCCGCCTTTATACGTGGCAATGGTGCGCACGGGTGAAAATAGCGGAGCGCTGCCGGCTTGTCTTTTGCGGATTGCCGAGTACCGCGCCAAGCAGGAAGAACTGCTTTCGCGTTTGCGTATGGCAATGGCTTATCCGCTGCTGATGGCCCTGGTGGGGATCGGCACGGTCATCTTTATGCTGGCCTATGTGATGCCCAGGTTAATGGGAATATTTTCCAGTCTCGGCCAGAATCTTCCTCTGCCTACCCAGATTTTGTTGGCGATCAGCCAGGGATTGCGGCAGTGGGGTGGTTGGATAGCCTTAGGGGCAGTAATTTTGGTTTTTTTCATCCGGCGGCAGCTGAAGACGAAAATCGGCCGTCTGGCCGCAAGCGCATTAAAGTTACGTATCCCGGTATTCGGTAAATTTACTCTCAAAGCCGATCTGGCCTGTTTTAGCCGGACCTTAGAATTGTTGCTAAAAAGCGGTTTGCCGATTTTGCGGGCTTTGCAGATATCCGTGCAGGTATTGGATAACGAAATTATTAAAGAACGATTGATTAAAAGCTACCGGGATTTAGAGCAGGGAATATCTTTTGGCCGGAGCATGAAAGATTCAAAGCTGCTGCCTTTATTTATGGTTAACCTGATTAGCGTGGGTGAGGAGTCGGGAAATTTAGCCGGGGCCTTAGGAGAGGTGGCGGATGCCTACGAGCGGGATACCGACGAGATGCTCAGGATCATGAGCAGTTTGCTGGAGCCTTTAATGATCTTGGTAATGGGCGTGATCGTAGGTTTTATTGTTGTTGCGATGCTGCTGCCGGTATTTGAAATCAATATTATGGCCAGATAAAATCAATGAATCCTAATAAATTAAAACTATTATTTATTCTGCTGGGTTTTTTTTGTTTAGCGGCCAGCTATCCCGGCTCCTGGCGGGAGAAAAAAAGCGAGCATTTTATCGTTTATTTTACCCAGGATGAAAAATTCGCCCAGGATGTATTGGATGCGGCAGAGAAAGATTACCGCCGGATCGCTTATGACTTAGGATATGCGCGTTATTCGGAGTTCTGGACCTGGGATAAACGCGTAAAAATTTATATTTTTGCCGACCGGGATGCTTTTTTAAAGGCGACCGGTCAGCCTTCCTGGAGTGAAGGGATGGCCGATTATACCAATAAAGAGATCGTCAGCTATGTCTGGGGCAAGGGTTTTGTTGAATCGCTGCTGCCGCATGAAATCGCGCATTTAGTTTTTCGGGATTTCGTAGGTTTTAAAGGCTATATTCCGCTGTGGCTGGATGAAGGGGTGGCGCAGTGGGAGGAGGAGGCTAAAAGGAAAGAGATTCAAAAATTAATCCAGCGCTATTACGATAACGATAATTTATTGCTGGTCAGTGATATTATGAAATTGAATATCGAACATCTCAAAGGAAAACAGGGGGTTTTGATCCGGGCGACGAAAACCAAAGACGGCAAAGACGGGGTACTTTTTCTAAGCGCCAACAATTTGATTGATATTTATTACCTGCAATCGGTTTCTCTGATCGGTTACCTGATCGAAAAATTCGGTTCCCAGTCTTTTTCCTCTTTTTGCCGTGAGCTGCGGGACGGTAAATCCGTAGAGGAGGCATTAAAAACAGCCTACCCTTTACATATTCGCAGTATCCAGGAATTCGAAGCCGGATGGCGGGAGTATCTTAAGTCAGGGGCGTAGTTTTGCAGAGGAGGAGATTGATGGTAAAATTAAATAGAAACCAACGCAAGGCAGGCTTTACGTTAATTGAATTAATGCTGGTGGTGGTGATTATCGGGGCGCTGGTGGCAATGGTAATGCCCAGGCTTACCGGCAGAGGGGAGCAGGCCAGGGTTGCCGCGGCTACTGCTGATATTAATGCCAATATTGCTACCGCGCTTAAACTCTACGAATTAGATAACGGAAATTTTCCCTCCGGCTCCGAAGGGCTCAATGCCTTATTGGTCAAACCTTCCTCGGCTAGGAATTGGAACGGCCCGTATCTGGAAAGAAAGCCACTTGATCCCTGGGGCAAAGAATATGAATATAAATCTCCGGGTGAGCACCGTAAAAGTGATTATGACCTGTATTCTTTAGGCAAGGATGGTGTGGAAAGTGCCGATGATGTTAAGAACTGGGAATAAAGGCTTTACTCTCCTGGAAGTAATGATCGCGGTCTCCGTCTTAGCCTTAGGGGCGGTCATTGTCTACCAATCCTTTTTTATCGCCATCGATTCGTTCAATTATTATTCTGCTTTACTTAAAATAGCACCCTGGATGGATGAAAAAGTCTGGGAGGCGCAGAGTGATATTGCGCGCATTGGTGGGCTTGGGCCATCTACTTTTGGCAGCGGAGAGCTAGAGATAAATAATAAAAAAATCGGTTGGAGTTTAAGTTACCGGACGCTGGATGATACGGGCAACCTTTATCAATTAAATTTAGTAGCGCTCTGGCCGCAGGGTTCGCGCCAGGTTAGATTAACAAGATCAGCCTATGCGTTATATCTGGGGAAAGAATAAAGGGACAAGTTTAGTCGAGTTGTTAGTGGTTACCGCCATGTTGGGGATCATCTCTTTATCGATTTTTGCGACGTTTAGCAATGGCCTCAAGATCTGGCAGAAGATCAATAAACCTCTGGCGCAGGAGGAGATGGGGGTATTCTTCGAGAAATTATCCAAGGATTTGAGTAGTTGCCTGAAATTAAGCAACCTGTCTTTTAGCGGCAATCAGGTTTATCTTGAGATTCCGACCCTGGTGAATAGCGCCAACCTCGGTAACCGCAGTCCCGGTTTAGCTAATTATACTTTTGATCGGCAATCGGGAGTATCCCGGCGGCAAAAAGATTACAGCCAGATTTATACGCATCAAGAGACAGAGGCGGTATTGCTTTTAAAAGGGCTGCGTTCTTTTCAGTTTACTTATTATTATTTTGATAAACAGCGGCAGGAATACCTTTGGGCGCCGGAGTGGTCGCAAGCCGGTATTCCTCTGGCCGTCAGGGTATCTTTGAGTTTAGAGGGTAGTTCTGAGGATGAAAAAATTATCCGGACAATTACGGTTCCCGTTAGCGGGTTCTAAGGCCAGTATTTTAATCGTGGCTTTATGGTCGGTTGCTTTACTGTCGGCATTTGCGGTAATTCTTAATTCGCAGGTCCGGCAGTATTTGACTTTAGCCAAGCGGCTGGAGCAAAAAGATAAGCTGCGTTTTATCGCCCAGGCAGGAATCTGGAAGGGGATAATGGAAATCAAGAATAATCCGGATAAGCCTTATGATTGGCTGGGGGATTCCTGGAGCAATAACCCCGCACTTTTTAGAGATGTGGAAGTCGGCGACGGGGAATTTACCGTATCTTCAAGCCGCTGGGATGCTAAAACCAGCCTGAAACAGATAAATTACGGTTGTGTGGACGAAGAGAGTAAGCTAAATATCAATATAGCGGACCAGATTAGCCTGGCACGTTTGTTTAAGGTGATTTTGGGGTGCGATGATCAGCAATCCCAGGAATTGGCCTCCAGTATCCTGGATTGGCGTGATGCCGATAACGAATTGACCATGCCGCTTTCGGCCGAAAGTTTTTATTATAGCGGTCTTGCCAATCCTTACCCGATAAAAAACGCGGCCTTTGAAGCCTTGGACGAATTACTGTTAGTTAAGGGGTTTAATGATAATGTTTTTGAAAAAATTAAAGACTATGTTACTATTTATGGAGAGGGTAAGGTTAATATAAATACGGCGACAGAGCCCGTGTTTTTTGCCCTAGGCCTGGATGAGGATATGGCCAGCAAGCTTGTTTTGTTCAGGGCGGGTAAAGACGGCCAAGACGGTTCGCTGGATGACAATGTGTTTACCGCCGTTTCCGAGATTCTGCCTCGTTTCTGCTCGGCATATACTTTTACTCAGCCGCGGCTTGAACAGTTAAACCAGGCAGTTGCATCATTGGGAGTAAGTTCTCAGAATTTTTCGATCAAGTCAAGCGCAAGAATCGGGCCCCGGGTTTCTTTGACTTATGTCAGCACCGTAAAACGTAACGGTAAAATACTTTACTGGAAAGAAGAATAAGTATGTTTAAGGCCGGAATTAATAAATTAATGCCTTTTGCCGGGCTGGTTAACCGGGAGATCGTGGGGGTCAGTTTCAGCGGTAACAGCCTGAAAATTTCCTACATTAAAATATTTTCCAACAAGAGGGAAGTAGTTAATCTCCTGAACCTGGACACAACTTCCCTGAACGATATCGATATTGCTAAAAATATTCAGCTGGCACTGGGCGCCCTTAAAGGCAGGCCGATCGAGGTGATCGATATTATTCCTACCCAATCAGTAATTACCAAAAATATCGAGATTCCTTCGGTAGAGAAAAAAGAGATCAAAGAAATCCTTAACTTGCAGGCTGGCCGGCACACTCCGTATTCGCGGGATGAGATTATCGTCGATTATGTGGAGATCGGTACTTATAAGAATAGTTATACTAAGGTGCTTTTAGTGATTGTGGCCCGTAGTGTGGTCCGGCGTCATTACGAGATTTTGGAGCGGGCGGGTTTCAGGCTTAAGCGGGCGCTGCTTTCTTCGGAGGGGATTGCTTTAACCGTTTCCCGGACCTTTCGCCTGGAGAA
>JBFZAU010000168.1:0-6059 GCA_041308825.1 Candidatus Omnitrophota bacterium | reverse complement strand
GAATGATAAAATCAATGGAATTGATATTGTGTTTGGTGAGAACCGTCAGCGTCCAAACAGGGATCCTGCAATCGATGAATTTAACTGCACGAAAGAAATTATCAAACGAACCCGCCTCCCTATTCCTATCGTGAACTTCCTTCTCCCCGTCAAAACTCAGAATAATGAAATCCAGATTTTTTATAGAGTCGAACCTCTCAGGGATAAGGTAACCGTTGGTATCGATATTCACGCACATCCCCTTTTCTTTTGCCCGGTCTATGATCGCTCCTATATCGTTGCGCAGGAGCGGCTCACCTCCCCACAGACTTAGTTTTTGTACCCCGGCTTGTGAAAACTCTTCAATCAGTTTCAGCATCTCCTCGGTGGTCATCTCCTTTTGTTTTCGCAAAGGGATATCGCAATACCAACATTTGCAATTACAACGGTTAGTCACGGAAAGCATTACGCTTAAGGGTGTGTTTTTGTGAAACAAACTCGCCCCGATAACACCCACACCCATAGCAATATTCTGTTTTGGCCTCATCTTATAGCAAATCGTTCCTGATATAATACCTGTTTTTACCGATGCGTTTTACCGTATAGTTTACTTCAAAAAAGGACGCAAGTTGTTTGTAATCTTCTTTTGAAATTAGTTTTTTTTGAAACAACTCCAATAGGAAATCGTATCTCCTTAAACTACATAAAACAACCGCCGGACGCAAACTGCTAACTTGTTTATAAATATCATTATTCACTATTTCTCCTCTTACCCGCGAAAACTCATCTGCATAATAAAGTTGCCATTGTGAATAAAACCGCGTGGCGTCATGAACAGATATCGGGTGGTAAGGCAACATAACGAGGCAGGTACCACCTGAGCAATACTTTATCAATTGCGATATTACTTTCTTATCATCGCTAAAATAAGTTTTTCCAGGCCCAACCACAGAAATGATATTCGGCAAGAGTATCAGACTAAGAAACGCACCTGCTGCCGCAGCCCTCTGCCTTAGCGAAAGGAATTTCTGCGCTAGGCCTGATAAGTTAACGCTGCTAGCCAATATTGCACAGAGCACAAGCCAAAAACCCAAAAAATAACCGCCGGAAGAACGACCTATATTTACGCCAGTTAATGAACTAAGCGTGCTTAAACAAAACGCAATAAATAGAATTAACGCTTGGGGATCTTTAGTTTTAGAGTAGCGGCGCCACAGTTGATATACCCCCCATATCCCCAAACTAGTAATTGCTAAGGGCAAATCAACAGATAGTCTTATTCTCTGTAGGTTATAACTAAAAACCCAATAAATGAAATCCCGCACAATATTATGTCTAACAAGATAGAATAGCATATGCAGACTACCATAAATTAATCCCAAAAAAAACAGGGATATCTTAATCATGCTCTTATGATTCTTTTGTATTAAAATAGCAATTATGGGCAGAAAGAATAAGAGATATTGTTTAAATATAAAAGACGCGGCGAAGGCAAAAGATATGCCGGCAAAAAAAGCAGCAGATATCTTTTCTCCCGGTATTTCTAAAGAGAAGAATACGCAAAGTAAGAGAAAAACAATCATAAATAAATCCGGCCTAAGAAACAAGAATTGCCCTAATATTCCTGATCCCAAAATAATAAATAAATATACAGATAAATTAGCCTGTTTTTGCCAAACTTTTCGGGCGATTTGCCAGCCAATAAAGGAAATTAGCGCAAAAACAAGTGCTGAAAAAATACGGCTGATATCCAGAATTAATACTGAGGACTTCAATACCGCATAAACAGGCGCGAATATTACCCATAAGAGCGGTGAATGGTGCTGCCAGAAATCCTGAAAAGGAACCATCCCGGAATAAACCATCCAAGCAGAATGCAGGTGCTCTATTTCGTCAATATCTACTTTCGCTATGTTGCCCCATAAAACTAAAATTAATGCCGAAATAACAATGATGGGCGTTAACTTAAAAGGAGAATTCTTCTTTATGCTAGGATAAACCCAAAAAGCGCCCGCCAGGCTTAAAAATAGAAATATTAAGAGGTTTAGTAATGTGTCTAATCTTAGACATAAATCAAACATAATAAAAAATCCCCCTGTATTTCATATGCTAATCAGGACAGCCGCATGCATATGTTCATTTTATATTTTATCGTTTCTAATATAATAACTATGTTTATCATCTTCGCCGAGTTTCTTTACGGTATAATTTTCTTTCATAAAAGACGCTAATTCCCCGTAGTCATCTTTTGAAATTAACGTCTTTTGGTATAATTGTAAGATAAAAAAGCTATTCTTAAGCTTGTACAAAACAACCGCCGGCCGCAAATTAATAATTGCCCCGGCTATATCTTTACTTCTTAAATCTTTTCTTACGCTGGAAAATTGATTTGCAAAATCATGATATTGCCAGTGCAAATAAAGCCTGGTGGCATCATAGTTAAATATAGGATGCAAGGGCACAATTACCAGACAAGTATCGTCTCCACAGTACTCCATCAGTTTAGATATTACCTTTTTATCATTACTAAAACAGTTATCTCTTGGCGTCATTAGAGTTATAAAACTTGGGGCTATCAATAAACTAAAGAAAAGGCCCAATATAATAGATTTTTTAGTCAAAGTAGCTGCCCCCTCTGTCATCTTAACTATATTACAGCCGCCACTCACTATTGCACACAAGACAAACCAAAAACCCAAATAATAGCTGTTTGAAAAAACAACAGTGGAAGTTAAAGCGCTGAGAGTAGACATACAAAAAGCAATAAATAAAATTAATGACTTTATATCCTTAGATTTACGGTACTTACTTAAGAGCTGGTACGCCCCCCAGGCACCCATAACCCCAACCGCAATAAAAACAACAGTCCATAATATTATTCTCTGTTGATTAAATTTAAATACCCAGCTAATGAATTCGCTTAAAATATTCTTATTAATTAAATAGAATAGTAAAGGCAGGCTGCCGGCGGCTAATCCTATGAGATAAATTAAAAATTTGCCTGCTCTCAGTTTATTTCTTTCCCGGAAAATAATAATAATGGGCAAAAGGTACAGGAGATATTGTTTGAACATAAAGGACGCGGCAATGGCAAACGAGATGCCGGCAAAAAAAGCAGGTGATAATCTTTTACCGGGTATTTCCAAGGAGAAATACAAGCCGAATAATAAGAAAAGGTCCATGAATAAATCCGGACGAAGATAAAAGAATTGCCCCAATACTCCGACGCTAGAGAGTACAAGTAAATATACAGAAAGATTAGCTTTTTCTTGCCAAACTTTACTGGAAATTTTCCAGCCCATTAAAGCAATTAACGTAAAAATAAGTCCGGAGAATATCCGGCTCATTTCAAAGATTAAAGCCGTAGGTTTAATTATTTTAAATAGAGGTGATAAAATTACCCATAAAAACGGAGAATGATGCTGCCAGAAATCCCTAAAAGGGACCAGGCCCCGGGAAACCATCCAGGCACAATGAAGATGCTCGGATTCATCCCCGTTTATATGTATTAATCGACCCCAAGCGATAAAAAGCAATAGATTAATCAAAATAAACGGTTTGAGGCTGAATCCAGATTTCTTTTTTAAATTGCGGTAAATCCAGAGGCTGTTGACAAAAGTCAAAAGCAAAAATAGCAGCAGGTTGGGGAATGTTTCAAATCTCAAGTTTAAATCAACCATAGTAAGAAGGCCTAACCGAAAGGCGTAACGCCGCTTTCTTCGAGTTCTTCATGATAGGACTGCTCGACATTAACATTCCATATGTCATTTTTTGCTCCCTGTATATTGTCAGCGGCTAAAAAACCGGTTAATATCGAATGGTCCATATTATTATAGCGAAACATTCCGGCCCGGCCTATGCACTGCAAATTCAAGAACCGAGAGACAAAATCTCTTATTGCCGCAACTGCCCGGCCGTAATTTATATCATATACCGGATAGGCATTGGGAACCCGTAAGACAAAAGCGTCCAGAATGTCCGCCTTCTGAATGAGTTTTAATTTCTCCGATTCCTTAGCTGCCAATTCGATTGCCTTTTCATCAAGCTGGGACCAGGTTGAATCTCCCTCCGTGCAAAAATATTCTAAACCCAATGAGCTTTTATCGGGGTCATTTATCATATCCGGACTCCAATTCTTATAGTTTTGAATTCGACCTACCAAGACATCCCGGGAATGGATATAAATCCAATTATCTTTGAATAAATCCTTGCGGCCTAAAATTAAATATACGATTAAAAGGCTACGGTAATTAAGACTCTTGCATATTTTTAGTATTGATTCATCGGGAGCGGGGCTCATCCGGGATACCAATAAACTAATCGGCATACTGGATAAAAAGTGGCTTCCTTCTATTTCAAATAGACTACCGTCGTTGCTATCGCGGCAAATTAATCCCGTAATTTTAGCGTTATTATGTTTAATTTCGATGATTTCTGAATTTAATTTAATTGGGCCTCCCTGCTGTATGATCCTTTGGGCAACCGCTTCATACATCATCCCGGCGCCTAAGCGGGGATAATGGAATTTTTTAATCAATGACTTTACCGTATTCTTCTTATCTTTAAATAAAGCATTACGCACTGCCGAAGACAAAGAAAGACCCTTAATCCGCTGAGCCGCCCAATCAGCTGAGATTTGGTTACAAGGCATGCCCCAGATTTTTTCTGTATAGTCTTTAAAAAAAATTTGAAACAGCCTTTTCCCGAACCGGTTGGTAACCCAGTTTTGGAAATTATCTTCATTTTGGGATGGGAAAAGCCGGCTTTTTAAATAACTATAACCGATTAGCAAAGAAACAAATATCCCTAAATTAGAAATAACATTTCTAATTAAAATGGGGTAACTGAAAAATTTACCGTTATAATAAATCCTTGTATAGCGCGGCTTTTTTATAAAATCTGCTTTTAAAATCCCGTTCCACCATCTAAAAACTAATTTATTCTTAGTAAAGAAGCGGTGCGGGCCGATATCGAAATAATAGCCCTTATATTCGAGAGAACGGCTTAAGCCACCTACGCCTGATCGTTGTTCCAGAATTATTGTATTGATTTTGTAACCGCATAGCCTGTAACCAGCTGCCAAGCCAGCCGGACCGGCTCCGATAATTACCACTTTTTTGTCCATTTCAAATTTTGAATATTGTTGTTCGATGTCAAAAAATTTTAATTTATAACCTTCTAAGTTTCAGTATATTGTACAATTTCGTGTAGGGATTGCAAGATGTTTTACCATTATTGCTTGACTGTAACTTCCAAGCAAAGTATAATATTGGCCTCAGGAGAAGTATTCATGAATAAACCCCTAATCGCACTATTTTGCCTGGCTGTCTTAACAATCTCATCCCAGATTAGTATTGCCGGGGAAATCCACGAGGCGGCGAAAAGCGGCGACGTAGCCAAGCTTAAAAACCTTCTCGATAAAGATCCCGGGCTTATGTATGTTAAAGACGAACAGGGCAAAACAGCTCTCCATTGGGCAGTAGGGCGGGGCCAAACGGAAGCGGTTAAGCTGCTTTTAGATGTCTATCACGCTGACGTCAATGTCAGAAACGATAACCTGGGTACCCCCTTACACGTGGCAGCTTCTCAGGCCCAACCCGAGGCGGCGCGGATGCTTATCGCGCATAACGCCTCTATTGACGCCCGCG
Organism: Candidatus Omnitrophota bacterium; assembly: GCA_041308825.1. GTDB lineage: Bacteria > Omnitrophota > Gorgyraeia > Gygaellales > Profunditerraquicolaceae > UBA6249. The sequence continues at coordinate 432 of JBFZAU010000168.1, read as the reverse complement.
CTAAGAACGGCTCAACTCCCTTACATTTTGCGGCTTTTAAAGGCCGTGAACCCGGGCATATCGAAACCGCGCGCATTCTTCTGGAGAATAAAGCCGACCCCAATGCCCGTACCGATGAGGGGGCAACACCCCTAGCTATGGCAATACGCAGAGATAACGCCGAAATCGTTAAACTGCTGCGTGAATACGGAGCAAAAGGCGGCAGTCAAGCGGCTGGGCAACGCAAGACGATTGTGAATATGACGCAAGACTAAGTTAGGCCACCGGACTATGTTTATTTTCCTCAGATTATTGCTGGCGCATTTTATCGGCGATTTCCCTCTGCAATTCAACAAAATCTTCGAGCTTAAACATAAAGGGCTGATCGGTATCCTGCCCCATGTCCTGATTATTATGGGCTGTTTTATCGTTAGATCGGAAGAGCGACGTGTA
>JBFZAU010000167.1:0-4567 GCA_041308825.1 Candidatus Omnitrophota bacterium | reverse complement strand
TGAACAAAAATATTTATTGTGATTCGTATTTAGAAGCTTACCGGAAAAAGTAAATTTAGATTTTACAGGTCGGTGGCTACGACCAATTATTGAAGCTAGGGAGTTCTCCGCCTAATATAAGTGGCGGAGTTCAGCGACCAATTATTTAATGATAGGGAGAGTCCCCAGGTAAATAGATGGGGAAAAATCCACTCTCCCGCATTTTTATAAATTGATATTATGGGGAGTAGCTTGAGCCGGATGGAATAGGCGGCTAGCTCCCCGAAGCCTGCGGCTTCGAGGACTGCGCCGTCTAAATAAAAATTCAACGGCTTGATACCCGACAGGTCGGTGGTTTCTGCGACCAGTTATTTTAAAGCTAGGGAGCGTCCCCCTAATATAAGCGCAGGGGAAAATCCACTCGACGCTTTGATAAATTTAAGTTTGGCGGAGTAGCTCAGCCTGATAGAGCACGCGGCTCATACCCGCTTGGTCGGTGGTTTAAATCCACTCTCCGCCACCACTTTTAGTTATAAGAAAGGCATAAGCTAAATGATTACCGAAAACAAATATAAAGATATCGTTGAGAATGCTAACAGTATTATTTTATTAATGAATACCTATGGCAATATTACCTTTCTGAATAAATTCGGGCAGCGGTTTTTTGGGTATCAGGAAAAAGATTTATTGGGAGAGAGCGTGATTGGTACAATCGTGCCTAAAACCGACCGCTCGGGAGCAGATCTGGATGCGATGATTAAAGGGATTATTGAAAATCCTAATCAGCATTGCGTAAACGAAAATGAGAATATCCGCAGTAACGGCGAGCGGGTGAGAATTCTCTGGACAAATAAAGCGATTATCGGCGATGACGGCAGCATTCAGGAGATTCTCTGTATCGGCAACCAGGTGAATAAATAATTACCGCCCGGAAATTTTCTTAGCCAGCCTTTCAACAATCAACGAAGTTAAAATAAAAACTCCCGCTTCAGTAAACACCGTAGCCAGGGCCGCCCCGGCATAAGAAAATTGTTCAATCAAGATAAAGATTAGCGGTAATCCGGTTAAGGCAGCCAGGATGTGGATTTTGGCATAAAGATCATGTTTGCCGCAGACCAGCAGGAATTGGACCTTAAAATTATTGGCCCCGACAAAAAATACCGCCGCCAAAAGCAGCCGTAAAGTCAAAACAGCTTCCGGATAAGCCTTCCCGCAGGCTAAAGTTATAATCCAGGGCGCCAGGAAAAACGCCATCGGTAAACTAACCACAAATCCCAGGGTAATCCCATCCTGAATCCGGTACATGATGGCAACCGCCCGTTGTTTATTTTTAGCGAATACGTTACTGATCCGGGGATAGACCGCCCGGGTAAATGAATCCAAGGGGAAGGTTTGGATAACATTGGCAATCCGCTCCGCTAGCGAATAATATCCGGTCAAGGTATTACTCGTTAAAAGCCCCAAAGCGAAAACCCGGCTGGTGGTGTAGGTGTTGACCGCCAGAATGGAAATAAAAATATCCCATCCGGTTTTAATTTCCCGCTTGAGATCCGCGTATTTCTGTAAAGTAAATTCCAGCCGGAATTTTTTAAAAGCAATATACAGCCCGATTAACCCGCCGGCAATGGATAGGCCAGAACCCAGTAACGGCACTAAAAGATAATCCTGCGGACCGCCGATAAACATAAAAATACAGATCGCATAGATTATGCCGCTGAGTACATTCACCAGAGTAATATAGCTCATTTTTTCTTTACCCTGAAAGAACCAGACGGGAAATAAAGTATTACCGATAACGGTGCCGAAAGAAAAAAGATAAATCTTCCAATCGGAACCGAAGCGCGGCAGCAGACTTAAAATAATCAGCAGGATCAATAAGCTGGCTGCTGCCAAGATCAGCTTTACCGTCATTACCGATGAGAATAAGGCGTTAATCTTTTTTTTATGTTCACCGATCAGCGCGATCGTGCGGGTAGCGGATAAGCTGAATCCGTAGTCGGTTAAGATCATGAAATATTGAACAAAGGCTTGGGCAAAGGCAATTAAGCCGAATTTCTCGATGCCGATTACCCGGATCAGGTAAGGTAAAACCAGTAAGGGCAGGATATAGCTGATTCCCTGTAAGGTGGTCAGGGACAAAAAATTATTCAGGACGATTTTACGTTCTTTGCGGGTAACGATTTTTGAGACCATAGAATTAATCTACTATTATTGTACGGCAAAGTCAATTTGAAATTGATAATTTAAAATTCAGGCTATAAATTTTAGGGTTTTATGATAAGATAGGGCCATGGCTGATGATTTTTTCGGGACAATTGAGCGCTATTCTTTAATCAAAAAGGGGGACAAAGTTTTAGTTGCTGTCTCCGGAGGCCCGGATTCAATGGCCTTGCTGCTTTACCTTTTCGATTTAAAACCAAAATTGAATTTATCGTTGCATATCGTGCATTTAGACCACGCTTTACGTGCGGATTCCAGGCAGGATGCGCTTTTTGTAAAAAATTGGGCGGCTAAGCTTAAGCTGCCGCTGACTCTTAAGCGGATGGTCTACCGCAAGTCAGAGATCAAAGGATCGGTTGAAGAATTTTTACGTAACGCAAGGCTGAAATTCCTAATCCGGACCGCTAAAGCAGTCGGGGCAGACAAGGTAGCCTTAGGGCATAATCTGGATGATCAGGCTGAAACCGTACTCATGCGGCTGTTGCGGGGAACGGGTTTATCCGGGCTCTGCGGCATATCCTTGCGCAGGTCTATGCAAAGCGTTATTTTTATCCGTCCGCTGCTGGAAACTACCCGCAGCCAGATCAACGGATTTTTAAAAAGAAAAGGAGTCAAGCCGTGCCAGGATTTTACTAACCGCCAGGATATCTTTTTGCGCAATAAGATCCGCCGCTGTCTGATCCCGTTACTCAAACGTAAATATAATTCCAATATTACCGGTGTTTTGGCTAATCTGGCTGAAACCGCTTCTTTTGATTATGAATATTTAGAGCAGGCGGCTAAGCGCAGCTTAAAAGGAAATAGCCGCAGGCTTAGTCTGGAAGGAATGTCTAAACTCCATCCGGCAATTTTACGCCTTAAGCTCAGACAGAGTATAGCTTGCGTCCAAGGGGATACCCGCCGTATCGGCTACCGCCATATTCAAGAAATAGAAAGCCTGATTTTATCCCGCCCGGTCGGTTCAGTGGTTAACCTGCCTAAGGGGCTGTGTGTACAAAAAGCCCGTAAATCGCTGCTGTTCTTTAGGCGCTAAATCTTTAAAATACTTGATTTTACATCTCTTTCGGGCTATAATAATTTTCCAAATCGTACCAGCTTAATAAAATTATACTATCGTTAGTTTAAATCGGAGATATTAAATGACCGCACAAAAGAAATCTAAATTCAACAAAAACAACATGTTTAAACGTTTGCCCTTTGGCTGGATATTGGTTATTTTTTTATTGGGTATTTTAATGAATTCCTTTAATAACATTGCCGTTACCGGAGTGCCTAGAGAAATTACTTACAGTCAATTTTATCAGACTTTAAAGAATGATCCGCAGAGCATTAAGAAGGTAGCGCAAACCGAAACTATCCTGCAAGGTGAATTTGCGGATAATTCCAAATTTTTTGTTAATATGCCGGCGAATGATCCTGAAATGATCAGTTTAATGCGCCAAAATTTAAAGGTATTCGAAATTAAGCCGGCGCGGACATTTTGGATAACCCTATTGTTTAATTTAGGGCCGATACTATTGCTCATCTTTTTTTGGTGGATGATGGCAGCCCGCGGTGAGCAATTAGGCAGTAGAATTATGTCTTTCGGAAAAGTAAAGTCCAAGATTCAAAGTAATAATGAGAAGGCGACGTTTGAGGATGTGGCCGGAGTGGATGAAGCTAAAGAAGAGTTAAGGGAAGTGATCGAATTTCTTAAAGACCCGAAAAAATTCCAGAAATTGGGCGGTAAGATTCCTAAAGGAGTGTTATTGGTTGGCCCGCCGGGTTGCGGCAAAACCTTGATTGCCAGGGCGGTTGCCGGAGAGGCGAATGTCCCTTTCTTTAGTATATCCGGGTCAAATTTTGTGGAAATGTTTGTCGGGGTGGGGGCCAGCCGGGTTCGGGATTTATTTGATCAGGGCCGTAAAGCCGGGATTGTTTCGGGAAAAGGAGCGATTATTTTTATTGATGAAATTGATGCCGTCGGGCGTTTACGTTTTTCCGGTATCGGCGGCGGTAACGATGAACGGGAGCAGACCTTAAATCAGTTATTGGTTGAAATGGACGGTTTTGACGGCCAGCAGGGGTTAATTTTGATTGCTGCGACTAACCGCCCGGACACCCTGGATCCGGCACTGCTTAGGCCGGGCAGGTTTGACCGTACAATTATTATTAATCTTCCGGATATTAAAGGCCGGGAGGAAATACTAAAAGTGCATACCCGCAAGATCAAGCTTGCGGAATCGGTAAATTTAAAATCCGTAGCCAGCCAAACCCCGGGTTTTTCAGGGGCTGACCTTGCCAATCTTTGTAATGAAGCGGCTTTAATGGCCGCGCGTAATAATAAAGAGGCGGTCGAAGAGATAGATTTAGATAAATCCGTAGAGAG
>JBFZAU010000166.1:0-2717 GCA_041308825.1 Candidatus Omnitrophota bacterium | reverse complement strand
TCCTTTATGCCGCGGGGCATCAGCTGTTCCTGGACCATGCGCTTTCTTAAGACTAAGTAGTCCATAATATCCGAAAAATCAACCTGATGAATCTTAAGGTATCAACGAAAGGATTGATCCGGCTTCTCTCATTGCTATAGACGGTCTTAACCGGCAGAGAATCAATTTTAAAGCCCAAACGCGCTGCCCTAATCAACACTTCCGATTCAGTATCGTAATTAGCAGTGGTGAGGTTTAATTTTTCTAAAACTTCTTTTTTAATCAGCCGGAAGCCGCACTGCGTATCGGGAATTTTTTGCTTGGCGATTTTAGAAATCAGCCAGGACATAAATTTATTGGTGGCAAACCTCAGCGCCGGCATATTTTTAGTATCAGACATGCGGTTACCGATAATAATCCCGCTTGCAGAAGATTCTGCCCGGCTTAAAAAATTGGGTATCTCCTCGGGCCGGTGCTGGCCGTCGCCGTCCATGGTAATTACGGCATCAAAACCTTTATCCAAAATATAATTAAATCCGCGGATTAAAGAAGCGCCCTTGCCCAGATTATATAAGTTGCGTATGACCACAACTCCCTGCGCTTCGGCAATAGCGGCAGTATTATCGCGCGAGCCGTCATCAATGACAACGATATCGATATTCTGCTGATGCAACTGCCTGATTAGATCAGCGATAACGTTAGATTCATTATAGGTAGGGATAATCACGCAAGTCTTCATTGTATCCAGAATTTTTTGAACATATACCACTGCTGGGGATTCTTTCTGATATAATGCTCAATAACCACCTTATAGGACTCGACCAGCTTTAAGAGGTCATGATTTTTATCCGCTGTCGGGATAAATTCAAGCGGTTTCTCAAACCTTAAGGTAAAACTATCATCCTGGTTTCTAAGTACAAACCCTGGCACAATCGGCGAACCGGTTTTAGAGGCAAATGCTGCCGGGCCCTCCGGTAAAATTGTCGGCTTACCAAAAAAATCTACCACCACGCCGCCTTTTTTCGTGAAATCCCTGTCCCCGACCAAAGCCAGAGCGTTATTGTCTTTAAGGATAGTCAAACACCGCCTGACGGCATTGCCGAAGGCAATAACCTTAACGCCTTTACTAGCCCTTTGGAAATTAAAAAAATTATTTACCCGTTTATCTTTATGCGGAAGGGCAACTGCCCAGAAAGGATAACCCAGCTGCCCCATGATTACTCCTCCCAGCTCCCAGTTGCCAAAATGAGCGGTAAGTAAAATCACTCCCTTGCCTTTAGCAAGCGCTTCATTGACGTAGTGGATATTTTCTATTTTAACGTTTCTTTTAATGTATGCAATATCGATTTTGGTAAAACGGAAAAAATCTACCAGATATTTGGCAAAATTACGGAAAATATGGATACGGATGCCTTTGATCTCCCGGTCGGATTTTTCAGGGAATATAGCTTTTAAATTTGCCCCTACTTCCCGGCGGTCAATGTAGGCAAAGAAATAATGTAAATCCGAACAAAAGACAGCCACAGCATAACCTAATTTCAAAGGTAAGCTTAAAGCGAGAAATTGGCCGATGCGATAGATAATATAATTAAACATTTAAAATAAGTTTTGCCACGTCCACACTAGCATTGGGTTTACTAATGCCAAGCGCTGCCCCGGAAAATTGCCGCAATTTATGCGGATGAACGAGAAAATCTTCAATCACCGAACTTATCTCTTCGGCTTTATCAATTTTCACCGCCGCGCCTTTTTCAATTAAATAATTAGTGTTGCTGACCTCTTGCCCGGGGATAGGATGCACAATCACCATTGGCAGGCCTTTTGCCAGCGCCTCGGCGGTGGTAATACCTCCGGGTTTGGTGATAATGATATCGGCAATACTCATCAACTCATGAATATCGTCCACAAAACCAAAGAGCAAAATATTTTTTTTGTATTTTTTAATCTTCCTCTTCAAAGAATTATAAAGCTTTTTATTAGCGCCGGCTACGATGACTTCCTGAAATCCCTGCTTTACTGTTTCCAGCGATTTAACAATTGTCTTTATCGGCCCCAAGCCATGGCCGCCGCCCATAATTAATATTGTGGGTAGATCAGGATTCAACTTTAGTTTCTTTATCACCGCCTCTTTTTTAACCTCTGCGTTAAATTTAGAATCAAAGGGTATGCCGAAGGGTTTTATTTTCTCCGGCGCCACGCCTTTTTCTGTCAGGCGCCCGCTTACATCCTGACAGGGAGTAATATAATAATCTACAGTATCGTAAACCCAATAAGCATGCGGGGCATAATCCGTAAGCACAGCCATGAGCAGAATATTGGAGCGGTAAATTTCTTTATAGTCCGCGACCATCCCGCAGGGAAATGCCTGCGTGCAGATCACGGCATCGGGCCGGAATTTATCAAAAAGGGTTTTTAATTTGATGGAATTAGTTTTGTGGATGGCCTCTTTAATCTTTTCCAGTCTTTTGACAACCCGGGGGTTATCGTAAAGGTAATCCCAGACCTGGGGGGCCTTTTTAATCACGCCCATATAAATACTATTGATAACTTTTTCGGAAATCGGGTTGGTATAGCGGAAGGCATTAATATTTAAAATCTCGGAATCCGGCTCCAGCCGCTTGATCTCTTTCTCGATTGCCTCAGCAGCACTGCGATGGCCTGAGACATCGGATATGTACATTAAGATTATGCGTTTGGCGGACACAGGCTAAATTTTACCTTCCTTATAGAGCTCAACC
>JBFZAU010000165.1:0-5671 GCA_041308825.1 Candidatus Omnitrophota bacterium | reverse complement strand
TTCTTAGGGGAGCCTGGAAATAAGATAAAGGCTGCCGGAAAGCATCACGATATGGCTGAGTGAGGCGGCGAGCAGGGGCATAATCAGTCCGGATTTTCCCACCGCTAAACAAATCGCATCTAGCACGTAATAGAGAAATCCCACGATGATTGAAATGCCGATAGAGGCCATCCCTGTGGCCCGCTTGCGCATCAGGAGTGAAAAAGGGATGCCCAGGAATATAATAATAATACTGGTAAACGGCGAAATAAAACGTTGGTAGAGGTCTACTTTTAAGTTTCTGATTACCGAGGTCGCTCCGCTTTTAGAAAGTACCCAGATATAATCCTGTAATTGGCGAATACTCATCTGCTCCGGCTTCTGTCGCAGGGAGGCGAGATTCTCTGGGGTTTCCGGAATACTCATGATTTCTTCTTCCTGATAACCGGGTTCATCAATTACCTGTCCGTTTTCATCAAACCGGTAAGTAATGCTTTGGTAAAATTTCCATAGCCCGTCCTGATAAACCCCGCGGGTAGCAATGATTTTTTTGGTTAAATTTTGATGCTCATCCTGCTCCAGAATAGTAATCCCTTCCATGGTTTTAGTTGAGGGCACAAAGCGGTTAATAAAAAACAGCCGGTTACGTAAGCCATAAAGGGTCAGATTAATGATCGCTTCTTTTTTCTTCTGTTTAATTTTGCTTGTGCCTTCTTCAATCTGGATTTTGATCTTCTGGTTTTCTGCCGAAGAAACCGGCACAAACCGGTCATTCACCCAGAATACCGCCAGACTGATCAATAACCCGAAAATCAAAGAGTTGCGGGCAATGGCGAAAATGCTTAAACCGCTTGAGCGCATGGCGATGATCTCGTTATTATGGTTAAGCTTGCCGAAAGTATAGACCGTGCTTAAGAGGCAGGCGAAGGGGGAGACTTGTACAAACATAATCGGCAGATAAGTAAAATAGTAACGCGCTAAAAGCGCTAAGGTTGCCTGGTGCTTTAATACTTCGTCTAAATTAGAAAGCAGGTCAATGACGACATAAAGAAAAAGAAAAACAAAAATGCAGGAGATATAAATATAAATGATGGATTTTAAGGTATAGCGGTCTAGGATGCGCATAGTTTGTAGGTTAAGAATGCACCGGTACCGGCAAAAATAATATTGGGCAACCAGAGGGCCAGCGCCGCCGGGAGCACTCCTTCCATCGCCAGCGCCGCCAGGCCGATATATAAAGGATAGTAGCAGACAATGATCAAAACGGCAATGCCAATGTTAATCGTTCTTTCCCTGCGGCGGGTAATGATCCCCAAAGATGAGCCCAGGAGCATGAAAGCAAAACAGGAGAAGGCCAGGGATAATTTTTCATGGATTTTGGTAATAATTGGGGCAGGGCTGATCCCTTCAGCGCTAAGCTTGGCCGCTTCTTTTCTAAGCTCCTGGATGGTCATTTCCTTGTATTTCTTTTCGACCACTTTATTTTGCATCTGGGCGATATCCAAGTTCATAAAGTAGGTACGGAAATTAAGTTTATAAAAGTTGGTGGGGTTTTCCGGATCCGGCTCATCGGAGGTGCCGTCGATCAACTTTAATTTAATCGCATTTTCTCCGGGGATCGCAATAAACTCTCCCGCCTTGGCCACAATCGTGCGGGTCGGACGGTCATCGCCTTGGGGCTCATAGATCCGGATGTTATTCAGCCGGTTTTTCTTCTGGTCAACATTGTAGATAAACAGAATATACCTTTTGAAAGAATCGATAAATACCCCTTCTTCAAAAGCCGCCGTGGGGTTTTTAATCCCCATCTCCTGTAAGGCTTTGCGGTAGGCAAAATGCGAATATGAGGCCGCCCGGTCGTTAAAGATTGCCAAAGCAAGGCTGGCGATCAATCCGACGATTAAGAGCGGCACCATTAATTTAAAAATACTGATCCCGCTTGAACGGATGGCGATGATTTCATTATCTCCGCTTAAGCGGCCTAAAGCCAAAAGCACTGCGACCAAAATCGAGATCGGCAGGGTATAGGTTACGATATAAGGGGTAAGATAGAAGAAGATTTGGATCACGCTGAAAATATCCACCCCTTTATTGATCACTAATTCGGCGATACGCTTGAGGTTGCCGATCAAGGTCATCACAAAGGTCAATACCCCCAAACATAAAAAGAGGGGTCCGAAAAATTCTTTTAAAATGTAATTACGCAGGATTTTCATTTTAGCTGGCTAAGGTTAACAGGATGATTTTTTTCGCACCGGCGCTTTTCAAACATTGCGCGGCGCAGCTGGCGGTAGCTCCGGTAGTTAACACATCATCCACCAGCAGTAAGTTCTTATTTTGCACCGATTCCGGCTTGGCTACCCGGAAACTTCCTTCCACGTTCCGGCAGCGCTCTGCCCAGGATAATTGCGTCTGGGTTTTTGTAGGCCTGATCCGGTTAAATCCTTCGGTTAAGACCGGTTTATTGAATTCTCCGGCGATCTGCCGGCTTAAAATTTCCGCCTGGTTAAATTCTCTTTCCCTTAAACGGCTCTTATGTAAGGGAAGCGGAACAATCAGATCCAGGTATTCAACCGGCAACTGGTACTCCCGGATAAAGGAATTAATTAGTTCTCCCAGCTTTTGCTTCAGGTAATCTTTGCCGGAGTACTTAAATTCATGGATTAATTTTTTAACCGCTCCGGTATATTGACAGGGGCTAAAAGCCCGGTCAAAATGAAAATTAAATTTCGCGCAGTGCGAACAGGCGTTTTTCTGAAGATCTGCGGTCGATAAATGCCTGCCGCAGGCAGAACAGAAAGGGGGTAGATTTCTTTCAAGTTTTTCCCAGCAGCCCAGGCAAATTAGTTCCTGTTGGGTATCTGGCGGGATCAAATTTTTACAAATTAAACAGCAGTTTGGATAGATCAGATCCTTAAGCCCTTTGAATAACCCCCGCAACATAAAGATATGATATCAACGAAAGCAGTCTTTGTCAAAGTAATTGGACACTGCGACGTTAATCCCTGGCATTTCAAGCAAATTTACCGGGAGTACTTTTAGAAGGGGGATTGGCTGTTTGGCGTCAATCTGGCTGAGAGTAAGGTGTTGACAGCCCCGTGCATCGATAGTAGAATAAAAAACATGGAAAAGCTCAATTTAGCGCAGTTGAAAGCCAAGTTATTTGATTTATTGAATCAAGAGGCCTTAAGAAGAGGCAAATTCCTCCTTTCTTCGGGCCTGGAAAGTAACTATTATCTTGATGGCCGGGTAATCACGCTTAGCCCGCAAGGCGCTTACTTAGTGGGTAATATTATTTTAGAGATGATTAAGGGGGAATCTTTAGATGCCCTGGGCGGCCCGACTTTGGGAGCGGATCCGATCGTCGGCTCTGTCGCGGCTTTAAGCTATATTAACGCAGAACCAATCAAGACTTTTATTGTCCGTAAACAGGCTAAAGAACACGGGACGCAGCAGCGGGTAGAAGGGCCGGCCCTTAAAAAAGGCGACCGGGTAGTTTTGGTGGATGATGTAGCTACCAGCGGTAAAGCGATCCTGGAAGCCAAGCAGGCCCTGGATAAGATCGGGGTTGTTTCGGTCAAGGCGATTGTGGTCGTTGATCGTAACCAGGGAGCGGCCGAGAATCTTGACCGGGCGGGCTTAAAGCTGGAATCAATCTTTAAGATCGCGGATTTCGGACTTTAAACTATCCTCGTGGCTAAAATAAAGATTATAGTAGTCGGCGGCGGGCCAAGCGGTATGATGGCGGCGATCCGGGCCAAAGAATTGGGCGCGGAGGTCCTCCTGCTTGAAAAAAAGAGTTCTTTAGGCAATAAACTGCTTTTAAGCGGCAAGGGCCGCTGTAATCTTACCAATAACGACGACCTCCCTAACTTCCTTGAGCGCTTCTCTAAAAACGGCGAATTTTTAAGGGATGCTTTCAAAAAATTCTTCAATCAGGAATTAATCTCTTTTTTCCAGGCGCGCGGTTTAAAGTTTAAAATCGAACGCCAACTGCGGGTGTTTCCGGCGGATGACCGCGCATCCAGTATCCTTAAAATTTTAACAGACCAGCTGCGGGATTCCGGGGTGCGGGTGGTTGGTCAAAGCAAAGTAAAGGATGTAATGGTTTCTGCCGGAAGAGCTCAAGGAGTGCGCCTTGAGGATGGAAGCGAGATCTTGGGGGAGGGTGTGATTTTAGCCTGCGGCGGAGCAAGTTATAGCTTTACCGGTTCCGATGGCGCGGGGATTAGTATCGCTAAGAGCCTGGGCCATGAAATTGTGCCTTTGCGGGCCGGACTGGTACCGCTGATGGCAAAAGAAAATTTTGTCAATAAACTTGAAGGTTTAAGCCTGCGGAATATCAGGGTGAAATTTACCGACGGCAAACGGGAAATTATCTCCGAGATCGGGGAGTTGATTTTTACGGCTTTTGGGATATCCGGGCCGCTGGTGATTACTTTAAGCGGCAGGGTGATTGATTGGCTGGCTTTGGGTAAACCGGTTTTGGCACAGATTGATTTAAAGCCGGCTTTGAGCATCCAGCAGCTGGATGGCCGGCTGCTGCGGGAATTTAAAGTTAATTCTAAAAAAAGCATTAAGAACGCGCTTAAAGAATTGTTGCCATTGCGCTTGATTAAGGTTTTTTGTGATTTGTGCGGGATTGATCTTTTGAAGAAATGCAGCCAGATTACCCAGCAAGAAAGAGAAATAATGATTACTTGGCTTAAAGGTTTCCGCTTGGAAATCATGGGGGCTCGCCCGCTTGATGAAGGGATGGTCACCCGCGGAGGAGTAAGTTTAAAGCAGATCGATCCGCGCACGATGCAGTCGCGCCTGATTAAGGGATTGTATTTTTGCGGGGAGATGATTGATATCGATGCGGATACCGGAGGATTTAACCTTCAGGCCGCTTTTTCTACTGGGTATCTCGCCGGCGAAAGCGCAGCGAAAATGGGGTCAGAATTATAAGTAAAAAGTAATTCTGACCCCATTTTCTTCAAGCCACACGTGAATTTATCAAAATTATTTATGGAAATATACTTAGCCTCAAAATCTGAAGCCCGGAAAAAACTACTGGAGAAATTCGGCCTGAAGTTTAAAGTCCTGCCGGCGCAAATTAAGGAGCGCAGCCGGCGCGGAAATTTATCTTTTACGCAGATGGTCGAGCTAAACGCTAAAGACAAAGCCAGGGATGTTGCCCGCCGGGTGCCTCAAGGGTTGATTATTGCTGCCGATACGATCTGCGTGCAAGATGGACAAATCTTCGGCAAGCCTAAAAATATGCAGGATGCCCGTCGGATGCTCAAAAAGTTATCCAGTAAACCGCAATGGCTTTACACTGGCCTGGCGGTTATCAAGAAAACAGCCAAACAGGAGCAGTTGGCGGTGGATAATGAAAAAACTAAGGTGTATATGGATAAACTGACCCCGCAACAAATTGATAATTATTTTAAACAGGTTTCTCCGCTGGATAAAGCCGGCAGCTTTGATATCCAGGGTAAGGGGGCTTTTTTTATTAAGCGGATCGACGGCTGTTTTTATAATGTGGTCGGACTGCCTTTGCGTAAACTTTATCTGATTTTTAGAAAATTAAGGTTATTTTGTTTTATCATGGCGGGGATGGTTCTGACAGGGTGTTCTACCGAATATAACTTAGCCACCAGGCAGGAGGAGACATTTTATTACAGTACTGACCGAGAGGTGAAGATGG
>JBFZAU010000164.1:0-3441 GCA_041308825.1 Candidatus Omnitrophota bacterium | reverse complement strand
CCGAAGTTGTCGGCACATCGGCTGAAGTAAAGGAGCCATCCCCGTTATTATCACCCACGGCAAATTTATCCGCCTGTAAGGAATTATAAACTCCGTACGGCGAAGGGTAATAAGTAGTAATGGTAATTTCCTCGGCGCCAACTAAAACCGGGCAAAGAAAAAATACGCACAAAACTAAAAAAATACATTTTGATAATTTAGGCATCTTTACCTCCCTGACTAACTCAGTAAGCATAATTCATACGTTTTGTGCATGTCAAACAATAAGAATCCATCCTTGCTGCCTTTATTTTGCGTAGAGCAGAAAAGAAGGAGAATCCAACTAAAAAATAATGCTGGACCATGGTTTTTACATTAAATTTAGAAGAGCAATAATTATTCCTTTGTCGCCATCTTTTCCATCAAAATCTTCCAGGGCTTTACCAATAATTGTCCCGAGTTGCTTGCCTTGAGATTTCATGGCATAACCTGAAAGAGAAGAAGAAGAAAGTAAATCTCCCTTCTTAATCGTTCCACCTTCAAGACAAACCTTAACTGCGATTTGCCCGGCAATCGTTAAATACTTATATTTCTGACCGGGATTATCTTTTTGTTTTTGTTCAGCATCGCCAACGAAAAGCGCAGGAACGGATTTGCCTTCTTCACTTGTAGAAGAAATTATGCCGGCCACAAGCTGGCTATCCGCTGTTTTACTTTTGGCAAATTGGTATTTTTGAACGCTACTATCAATACATACCACATCGCCCTCCTCCACATCATCTGCCACCGGAATAACCTCAGCTACATCTAGAACCATTTTCGAACCGGCAAGACCACTCATTCTGATTTGCCCCGCAACATCTAATGCTACCCCTGGCGTACTCGTCCCGAAGCCGACATTGCCGCCACTAGTAACTAAGGCAGGGCCAGAGTTAGACGAAAATACACCCCCAAAACCGCTTCCTGAATTATGACCCAATACACCTGCGCCGCCGTTGCCACTGGTGCCCCATACGCCCTCTTGAGCGCCCCAACCAAATACGCCTACGCCAGTGGCGTCATTAGCTTGGCCATAAATACCTCCGGTGGGGTGAACAGACGTTATACCGTAATTAGCATCACCACCATCTCCGACGCTTAATTTCGAAACTGGAGTTATCGTCCCAATGCCAACCTGGCCTGCAATCCAGACATCTCCGGAGTCAGTCGGCACATCGGCTGAAGTAAAGGAGCCATCCCCGCTATTATCGCCCACAGCAAATTTATCCGTCTGTAAAGCATTATAAACTCCGTACGGCGACGGATAGTAAGTCGTAATGGTAATCTCTTCAGCGTGAATTAATCCCGGGCAAAAAAGAGCTATAAACAAAGCCAAAAAAATACATTTTTTCAATTTAAGCATATACACCTCAACGTTAGTTTTATTAATTATAGTGTATGGATTTACGCATGTCAAATAAATAATCGGACACCCGCTTCCTTGACAACCCCCCTAGAATGTGTTAGATTTAACCATTATGGAAGACTTAAATAAACTCAAAAACGAACTTGAGCGCACGAAAATCGAGCTTAAAATCCTTTACGAGGTCTCTAACGCCATGCGTACCACCTTAAAGCTGGATGAGATCCTCTATATTATTCTGACCGGAGTTACCGCGCATACCGGTTTAGGGTTTAACCGGGCCCTGCTTTTTCTCGTCAATGAAAAGGAACAGTTGATTGAGGGGAAATTGGGGATCGGCCCGGAAAACGGCGAAGAAGCTAATGCCGCCTGGACTAAGATCGAGGAAGAGAAAATGGATTTGGATGATTTAATCAACGCTTTCAAGAAATCCGATTCTATTCTTGAATCGGGATTTAACCGTCAAATCAGAAACCTCAAAGTATCCCTGCTGGATAAAAGCGATAACCCTCTCTCTCTTGCCGTATTGGAAGGAATGCCTTTGCATTTAACCGGAGCAGCGATCGCCAAATACCAAAATTCTCCGGTAATTAAAATACTGGGCAGCCAGGAGCTGCTATTGATACCCTTAAAAGCTAAAGACCGGGTCAACGGTATTATTGTAGCAGATAATTTTATTACCAATAACCCGATCACCAAAGACGATATCCGGATGCTGACTATGCTGGCTAACCAGGCCGGCCTGGCGATTGAAAACTCACAATTGTTTGAATTGACCGTGGAACGCGCGCATTCGGATTACCTGACCAACCTCTGGAACCACGGCTATTTCCAGGTCTTACTGCAGGCGGAAACGGAAAAGGCTAAAATCACCAAAAATAAGCTTACCCTAGTTATGATCGATATCGATGATTTTAAAATTTACAATGACACTTTAGGGCATCAGGCGGGAGATAAAATCTTAAAAAGCCTGGCAGGAATTTTACGTAATCAGTCCCGTAAAATGGATTTAGTTTGCCGTTACGGAGGGGAGGAATTTACGATTATTCTGCCGCATACCGATAAAAAAGAAGCCTTTCTGATCGCTGAACGCATCAGAAATGAGGTCCAACGGTATCCTTTTTTAAACGAAGAGGTCTTCCCTAACAAACAACTCACGGTTAGCTTGGGGATCGCTACCTTCCCTGAAGACGGGCTTGCCCCCTCTGACCTGATCACTACCTCCGACCGCTCCCTTTATCAAGCCAAAAAACTGGGTAAAAACAACACCTGCTGCGCTTAAACTTTTAACTAACCGCGGCGGCGGAAGCCGAACCGGCCTGAATACCGGAAACCTCTTTATCCTTATTTTGCGATAGTTTTACTGAAACAATCTTAGAAACGCCGGATTGCTGCATGGTAATCCCGTACATAATATTGGCGTTGACAATCGTTTTCTTATTGTGCGTGATCACGATAAACTGGCTGGTTTTAGAAAACTCCTGCAACACCCTGGCGAAGCGGTCAACATTAGCCTCATCAAGAGCAGCGTCAATTTCATCCAGGATGCAAAAGGGAGAGGGCTTAACTTTAAAAATCGCAAAAATCAGCGCGATCGCCGACATGGTTTTTTCACCGCCGCTTAAGAGTAAAACATTCTGCAATTTCTTGCCCGGTGGCCGGCAAATAATTTCGATCCCCGACTCTAAAGGATCCGACTCATCCAACAGATAAAGCTGGGCATCTCCCCCGTTAAACAACAGCCGGAAATAATTTTTAAATTCTACCTTGACCTTCTCAAAGGTCTCCACAAACATCTGCCGGGTGGTGCGGTTGATCTTTAGAATCGCCTGATGCAATGACTCTTTGGCTCCGGCAAGATCCGCCTGCTGCTGGATCAGAAAATCATAGCGCTTTTTCAACTCATCATACTCTTCAATCGCCACTAAATTCACCGTACCGCAGGCATCCAGCTTCCTCTTTAATTCAGTAATCAGGGCAATTAAAGCCTGCGCATCTATTTCCTGGCCGGGCTCGGTTAATGCGTCCAGATCAACCTTATAAGCCGAAAGCATCCGCTC
>JBFZAU010000163.1:0-4228 GCA_041308825.1 Candidatus Omnitrophota bacterium | reverse complement strand
AGCAATTTGGGCGCTGAATAATATCAGTTCTCCCGTAATTTTGATTGCCGGAGGGCGGCATAAAGGTATCGATTACCGGGTAATTTTAGATGCGGCTGCCGGCAAAGTGGCGCAGGCTTTTTTAATTGGAGAAGCTAAAGAGATCATCGCTTGCGATTTGGCGGGCGGGGGTTTTCCGGTCGCATATGCCGCAACACTCAAAGAAGCGGTAACTAAAGCTTATGCGGCTGCCCGGGCCGGCGATTGCGTACTGCTGTCTCCGATGTGCTCAAGCTACGATATGTTCAAGGATTATGAAGAGCGGGGTACGGTTTTTAAAAATATAGTTTTAAATTTGGCGTAAGGCGAAAAAATCCATGGTTAGAAAAACACGCATTAATCTTCTGACGGTATCGGTAGTGCTGATTTGCATCGGTATCGTGATGATTTACAGCTCTTCCAGTATTTATGCCTGGGAAAGATACGGGGATAGTTTTTATTTTTTAAAACGGCATTTATCTTTTTTAGCGGTAGGCTTGCTGCTTTGTTTTTTGGCGATGGTGGTGGATTACCGTCAGCTAAAAAAATATTCGCATGGGATGATTTGGATCGCGCTTTTCCTGCTTGTTCTGGTGTTGGTCCCCGGCATCGGCAGGGAGGTTTCCGGGGCCCGCCGCTGGTTCAGGTTTAAATTTATAAGTTTTCAGCCTTCAGAGTTCGCCAACCTTGCGTTGATTGTTTATATCGCCGATTTTATCTCGCGCAAGGAGGATAAAATTAAAATGTTTTTGGAAGGATTTGTTCCGGCGATTTGCATGCTGGCAGCGGTGGTAGTATTGATTATCCTGCAGCCGGATTTAGGGACGGTGATTGCATTATCCGGCGTAGTCTTGATTATGCTTTATATCGGAGGTACCCGGCCCAGATATATTATTAGCCTTTTTCTTTGCAGTTTGCCGGCGCTTTATCTTTTAGTCTTTAGCGTGCCTTACCGCCGGGCAAGGATCCTGGCTTTTTTGGATCCCTGGATGGATCCCAAGGGGATCGGTTTTCAGATTATTCAATCCCAGATTGCCCTGGGTACGGGAGGGTTTTTCGGCCGGGGACTAGGGCATTCTCAGCAGAAACTTTTTTACCTGCCGGCGGCGCATACGGATTTTATTTTTTCGATTATCGGCGAAGAATTAGGGCTGTTGGGCACCTTGGGGGTGATCGTTTTATTTATTATTTTTATCCAGCAGGGTTTAAAAATTATCAAAAGCGCTCAAAATCGGTTCGGGTATTTTCTGGCTTTAGGCCTGGTTTTAATGATTTCCCTTAAAGCGATCATTAATATCGGTGTTTCCTGCGGGGTGTTTCCCACTAAGGGTTTGCCGCTGCCGTTTATCAGCTATGGCGGTTCTTCTTTAATTTTCGATATGGTCAGTCTAGGTATTTTGATCAATATCGCCAAGTGCGGAGAATATCCTTAAAAAACTTATGCGGATCTTAATCGGAACCGGTTCTAGCGGCGGTCATATTTTTCCGGCTTTGGCTTTGGGGGCGGCATTAAAAACGCAGGGGGAAGAGGTGCTTTTAGTTCTGCCGCAAAAGTATGCAGCCCGGCATATCGAAATTACGCCGCAGCAGGCGGTGCAATATATTTGCGCGGCCGATTTAAGTTTTAAGTTCAATCGTAAAAATCTGATCGGGTTTTGGTTTTTTTTACGGGGGACCTGGGAATCTTTACGGATCGTGATCAAATTTAAGCCGGATGTGGCGGTGGGTTTCGGCAGCCTGAATACGGTGGCCCTGATCTTCTGGGCCTGGTTGTTTAGGGCGAAAACATTAATTCACGAGCAGAATGTCGATCTGGGGCGGGCCAATAAGCTGTTGGCGAAAGTTGTAGATAAGGTAGCGGTATCTTTTGCTCAAACCCGGATGAGTTTGAATATTGACGCCCAGAGGATCGTCCTGACCGGTAACCCTTTGAGAAATGAGCTTTGGCCTGTAGAACGGAGGAAGGCCGCTGATTTTTTTAAATTCAAAACCGGTAAAATGAATATTTTGATTGTGGGTGGCAGCCAGGGGTCGCACCGGCTAAATACGGTTTGCAGTGAGTTTTTCTGCGCTTATCCGCAAAAAGATAACCTGCAATTAATTCACCTCTGCGGTTTAACCGATTTGCCATGGCTTAAAGAGAAATATGCTGCCGCCGGATTAACCTGTAAGCTTTTTGATTTTTTCCCGCAAATGCAATATGCTTATAGCGTAGCCGATCTGGTGCTTTGCCGGGCAGGAGCAACCACGATTGCCGAATTGCAAAGGTTTCAAATCCCGGCTATACTGGTACCGTATCCTTTTGCTTATGCGCACCAGTCAGCCAACGCCTGCGTTCTAGCGCAGCAGGGGGCGGCGGTGGTGATTCAGGACCAGTTGTTGACTCCCGAGACTTTGGCCGCCAAATTCGAGCAATGCCTGGAAAATCTGCAGGAGTTGGCGAAGATGCGCCAGGCTTATGCGGGTTTTAAGCTTCAGGATGCCACAGGATTATTGGCACAAGAAGTTTTATCCTTTAGGTTAACCTATGATTAAATGTTGGTTGTCCAAAACCATCCGTTTAACCGCCTGTTTTCTGTTAATTTTATTTTTACCGGTGTTGGCCTTTAGCCAAAATCAAAAATGGCTGGTGCAGAAGAGCACGCATTTTCTGGTTTATTATAAGAATGCCCCGGAGGAGCAAGTTGATGAATTAGTACGCCGGGCCGAAGGATATTATGACTCAATCGCCGAGCAGTTCGGTTTTAACCGTTTTAATTTTTGGACTTGGGATAACCGGGCTAAGATTTATGTATATGATAATCAGGAGGATTACCGGCAGTCGACTCAAAGTTACGGCTGGTCAGGGGGGCACGTTTTCATTAATCAGAAGTTGATTCAGGGTTTTGCGGGGTCGGGGGAGTTTTTGGATAATATGCTGCCGCATGAATTAGCGCATATTATTTTTTTGGAGATGGTTGGCTTTAATAATCCGAGTGTGCCTTTGTGGCTGCAGGAGGGGGTCGCTACTTATCAGGAACAAAACTACGGTTTGTTTAAGACGGAGATGGCCGATCGGATCAGGCGGGGGGATTACCTTAGCCTTGGGGCCTTGACTTATTTTCAGCCCGCCAGCGAGGGAGAAGATAAGGTTAGGCTTTTTTACCTGGAGTCTAACAGTCTGGTAAAATATTTGATCACACAGTTCGGTAAAGATACGTTTGTAGATTTCTGCCGGCATTTGCGTGATAACCGGAATTTATTGGCCGCTCTACGTAAGGCATATTCATTTAACAGCTTGGATGAATTAGAGGCAGCTTGGAAGGGCTTTATTTTAAAATGAGTAAATATTATCATTTTATCGGGATCGGCGGTATCGGCATGAGCGGGATCGCGCAGCTGCTTTTGGAAAGCAAAGCCAGGGTAAGCGGCTCGGATTTAAAAGCGAACCGGATTACCCAGAAGTTATCCAGCCAAGGGGCTAAGATTTTTTTGGGGCACAGCGCGGGGAATCTCTCTGAGCAGGATGTGGTCGTTTGCTCTTCGGCAATTTCCCCGGATAACCCCGAGGTAATTCAGGCTAAGGCGTTAGGGATACCGTTAATTAAGCGGGCCCAAGCTTTGGCCGAGCTGATGCGCCAGAAGACCGCGATTACCGTTGCCGGCAGCCACGGTAAGACCACGACCACTTCTTTAGTTTCCTGCATGCTGATGGAAGCCGGGCTTTGCCCTA
Organism: Candidatus Omnitrophota bacterium; assembly: GCA_041308825.1. Lineage (GTDB taxonomy): Bacteria > Omnitrophota > Gorgyraeia > Gygaellales > Profunditerraquicolaceae > UBA6249. Next base: position 498 of record JBFZAU010000163.1, on the reverse strand, counting down.
CGGTGGCTATCGGAGGAATCCTGAACAATATTCAAACGAATGCCTGTCTGGGCAGCGGAAATTTCTTTGTCGCCGAAGCCGATGAATCCGACGGCTCATTTTTAAATTATTCACCCCAATATTCGATTATTACCAATATCGACCGGGAGCATTTGGATTATTATCATGATTTTAACCAGGAGCTAAAAGCTTTTGCCTGCTTTATTCAGCGTACTAAGCCGCAGGGAGTAGTTTTTGCCTGCGCCGACGATCTTGAGCTTAGAAAACTGATGCAGGATACCCCGGCCCGGCGGGTATTTTTTGGTTTTAGCAAGCAGGCGGATATTGTCGCCAAGAATATTTATTTTGAGGGATTAAGCAGTGATTTTGACTGTTATGACCGTTCTAAATTTATCAGCCGTTTTCATTTAGCTTTAGGCGGCCGGAATAATATTTCCAATGCTTTATCTGTAATCGCTTTAGGATTAGAGCTGGGGATTGATTTAAAATATATGCGTT
>JBFZAU010000162.1:0-8328 GCA_041308825.1 Candidatus Omnitrophota bacterium | reverse complement strand
AAATAAAAAAAACTTTAAACGATAAGATTTATCCGAAAATATTTGCAAAGCAATAAACTGCGCGAAAAATAGAAACAAATAGTAATAGGTTTGATCAACATAAAAACCCAAAACGGAAGTTACCGCAAAAGCTACTCCGAAGATATATTTCTTTTTTATTAAAAAACGGTGCAGAAAATAGGAAGAAAGAATGCTTAAAAATACGACCAGGCTGTAGGGGCGCGCCTCCTGGGCATACCAGATATGAAAAGTAGACAAAGAGAGCACAAGGCTGGCATATATACCTACGCGGCGGTTGAATAATTCTTTACCCAGCAAAAAAAAGCACGGTACAGAAGCCAGGCTAAAGATTAGCGACGGGAACCTTAAAGAAAATTCAGATTGCCCGAAAATATTGATCCAAAAGGAAAGGAAAGCAAAATAAACCGGGGGATTCCAATCAGAAATAAAACTCTTCGAAATTATAACGCTAAAAACCTCGTCAAACCACAGCTCATTCGCTCCTAAGCGGTAAAACCTTAACCCGAAAGCCAAGATCAGAATACCGGATAGCACTAAAAAGTTCTTGCTGAAATTTAACTTTGACGGTTTTAAAGCAGCGACAAAATTATAGATACGGACTCGTAAGTGACCCATTCTCCCTTATTCTTTATCCTCAACCGCTTGGCCGGGGACATCAATTACGTCATCTGGCCTGCTTACCCGGGCGGCCTTGTGCCGGCGGAAAAAACGATAAGTTATAAGTTTATTCAGTGAGATCAAAATCAGGAACAAAAACAATTCCACTCCCAGCCAGGCTAAAACGGAGCCGAAAATAAACTTACCAAAAATTAAATTAAAAAACATTAAAAACAGCACCAAGCAACCCAAATTGCCAACTAATAAAAGATTGCCGAAAGGCATCAAAAAATCTCCCAATGTAAAATTTCCCGCAGCGGTTTTTTCGGCATTATTTTGAAAGCGTTTTTCCCATTTGGATAACCCAAAGCGACCAAACTAATTAACTTTATCCCTTCAGGCTTATTTAACAAAGAACTCACCTGCTCGGAATACGGCTTTTTATCCCCGGCCACCCAACAGGAACCGATACCTAAAGCGGTAGCAGCTAAAAGAATATTGCAGGTAGCCGCCGAGCCATCTTCCAAAAAATATTTCGTGTCTGCGGAAAATACCGCAATACAGGCTGCCGCCTGAGCAATAAATTTGCCGTTGTCGGCCAACTGGGCTAATAAGTTAAGTTTGAGTTTATCCGTAACCACCACAAACTCCCAAGGTTGCAGATTCCTAGCCGTAGGGGCAAACCTAGCAGCATCAATAATTTCTTGCAGCTTTTCTTTCGGTATACCCTTATCCATATATTGCCGTATGCTCCGCCTAACTTTCAAAAGCTTAAGCAACCTGTTCATCATTCACCTCAAAATTGAACTTAACCGGTTAACTTAATTTTTCACGCAGGTCTTCGGGGATAGCTTGGGGTTTTAGAGTCTGGTCAACACAGACTAGAATAGTTTTAGCTTTAATGATTAATTTCTTATCTTGATTATAGATCTCGTGCCAGAATTCAATCCGCACTCCGGTCATTTGACCTACTTGAGTCAAAATCTCCAGTTCATCGGCATAGACCGCGGGAAACTTATAATCGACCTCTTGGCGAGCTACCATAAAAAGAAAGCCGGTATCCGCTAATTCCTTAAGCGGGGCACCTTTTTGGACAAAATACTCCGTGCGCGCTTCTTCCAGAAAATTCAGGTAATTAGCATAATAAACTACCCCGCCGCAATCCGTATGATGATAATAAATACGTTGTTTCATATAAGTTTAAATATAACCTTAAACCTAAAGATTGTCAACATGTTCCCCGACCAAAAAACCATCCCAAATGCCAGTCAGCCTAACCGGGACAACCCTATTGTTAATCTCGGGCTTAAAAGGCAGTCTAACCGGTAAATAATTGTCGCTAAACCCCTCTGAATAGGCAAAATTACCTCTTACCCCGCCTTCGATTAAAACCTGGGCTATTTTTCCAAGATAGCTTTGCATAATTATTTTACGGCAATCCCCGGCGACCTTGGCCAACCGGGCACACCTCCTGCTGACCTCTTGAGGGTCAACGGGATCGCTAAATTCTGCGGCCTTGGTCAACGGCCGCACAGAATAAGGAAAAATGTGTACCTTTAAAGGCATACTCTTTTTCACTAAATTAACCGTATTATTAAAATTTACATCGGTTTCACCGGGAAACCCGATCAAACAATCAGTAGTGATACAGATACCCGGGATTTTTTTCTTTAACTTGATAATTAAGTTTTCATAATCTTTGCTCTTATATTTACGGTTCATCCGCTTCAAAATATAGTCATCACCGCTCTGGATAGGAATATGCAAATGGCGACAGGCTTTTTGACTGCCTGACAAATAGCTGATTAATTCGGCATTTACATCCTGGGGCTCCATCGAACTAAGCCTGATTCTATATAAACCGTCAATAGCTTCCAGGGACCTCAAGGCATCAATCAGCATAGTTTTAGCGCCTAAATCCTTGCCGTAAGCACCCAGGCAGATACCGGTCAAAACAATTTCTTTATAGCCTCGGGAGACTAAACCCTTGGCTTCCTGCAACAAATCTTTTAACTTTTTACTGCGGGGTTTTCCGCGAACCAGGGCCACTTTACAGTAAGTGCAAAAATTGTTGCACCCGTCCTGAATCTTCAAGAACGCCCGGGTATGCTGGCTGAAGCCGCTTATTCCTTCGGGAAAAAATGATTTTTTTATAATTAAATCGATGCCTTTAATCATTTTCAACTGCCGCCAATCTTTCTCCACCAGGCACCCGGTAACAATCACTTTAGCCCTGGGGCCGGCTTGAATGCAGCGGCGGATAATTTGCCGGGATTTTTGATCGGCACCCGCAGTAACCGTACAGGTATTAATCAAAAAATAGTCGGCCGGCTGGTCTGAGGTTGCCTCTTGAAAACCTTGGCCGATAAATCTCTCGCGAATACTCTGAGTATCATATTGATTGGCTTTACAGCCGAGAGTAAAAAACTTAACGGTAGGATTAGCTTTGGGCATTAAATTTAATAAAACTGGATACGGCGATTGCGGCAGTATCGACCCGTAAAACTTCCTCACCCAGGGTAACCGCCTGGAAACCGGCGGCTTTTGCCAATATTACCTCCGGTAAAGAAAAATCACCTTCCGGACCGATTAATACAATTACCTTACGAAATTGCCGGCCGGGCTGATTAAAAATACATTTGAGTGTCTTGCCTGTATCTTCCAGGGTGGGAATTAACTTTAAATCGAAATCCTTCGCGGCAGCCAAAACCTCCTTAAACTCCGTCACAGGCTTGATTTCGGTAATTATACTACGCTGGCTCTGCTTAACTGCACTTAAGACGATTTTCTCCCAGCGCGCAAAACGCTGCATTTTTTTTTGTTTATCCAATTTAACAACCACCCGTTGGGTCTCTAAAGGAATAATACACGCTACTCCCAGCTGAGTTAATTTATCGATAATTTCATCCATTTTCGCTTTTTTGGGTATCGCACAGGCTACGGTTATCTCAACCTCTGGCTTCTTGGGCGGTTTTTTGGCTTTGATTTCGAATGCAATACCCCTTGCCCCCACCGAAACCACCCTGGCTAAATACTCATTCCCCTGGCGGTCAAAAATTCCCACTAATGCGTCAGGTTTAATCCTTAAAACATCTTTAAAATGGTGTAATTGCTGCGGGTCACTTAAAACCACGCTTTGATCATCCGGGTTAATTTTATCCACAAGAAAACGGTTCACCCCCGCCCCCTTTTTTAACCTGACTGCTCTAGTCAAACAACTTTGTCACCGGTAACCCTAATAACTCAAATATCTAAACATAAAAATCCTGAGGTTTATTATTTGATCTGACTTTCAGAGAAAACATCTGCCGTAAAAATATAAAGCTGGGTGTTTTTATCTTTCCAGGCGCCTGCGGGCAACCCGGCTTTATGAGCGCAAAGGTTATTTAAAAACTCCTCTTTATTCCAACCTGTCTCAACCGCCACCTGCGGCAAAAATACCCCGCTTTGATACCCTTTACGCACGAGTACCCCATGTTTACCTAATTCAATTTTATCTGCCGAATCTATTTTTTGCATTTCTGACAGTACCGAGATATCTATTTCAATCTCGTTGAGCCCTGATGCGGTTAGCGGGCTAAACCGGGGATCGCCTACCGCCGCTTCAATAGCCATATCGCGTACGGTCAGATAAAGCGGTTGGCTGGCGGTTAAATTTCCGATACATCCCCTTAATTCATGGTGTTGGTTAAGTGTAACAAATGCCCCGCTTTTTTGACTGAGAAGCGGATCGCTTTCCGAAAATTCAAGCTTTTTCCCGGTTGTCAAATATGTCCCGATTGCCTGCCGGGCAATTTCTAAAAGCCTCTTTTTTTGCTGAGTATTTAACATTCCCCCTCCCCCCTCTTGCGCAATCAAACAGCTAACGTAACCTACCGTCCAATTACCTTCAGAAAGCTCCCCGGTCACCAAGCCGGAATTGGTATGATTTAATACCCTAAGAGCCGACAATCCGCAATCTTTAGCTAAATTCAGTGCGATCACCAGGCCGAACCCTCCGCAAGCTTGCGAGCTGCCTTCGCGTAAAGCGTAATATAAATTCCGGTAATCCATTTTTTTAAGAAAATCTAAAGTAACCCCGTCGATTTGTCCGGCCTCTTTAAGGCTGTAGCCATGATATAAATCGCTTGATACTACTAACAAGACATCCTGACGCTCACCGATTACTTCTTTAAGCAAGAGCGCGATTCTTTCGCAAGCGGCTAAAGAACAATCACCGGTCACTATCGGCACAATTTTAAAATCAGCCAAAGCCCTTTGCAAAAATGGCAGCTGTACTTCAATGGAATGTTCCTTAGTAAAAGCTGACGTATCAATAAATACTTCCGGCTGGCGGCCTAAAAGCTTTTGCGTAAACTCTTCATCAATATCCAACTGCCCTAAACTGGTCACAAAAGCACCTGCCCCATAGAGAGCGGCACCGCTGAAAGCCTTATGATGACTGGTACCTAATATAATAACGGTTTTATATCTTTTACCCCTTATAGCTTTATACCCAAAAGCCGCCGTTGGCCCGGAAAAACCGTATCCGGCATGAGGCACAATCAAAACTAAAGGAGCTTGGGGTACGGGTGAGACTGGGGCTTCCTCCATAAACTTATCGATCATTCTGGCTAGCTCATCCTTGGATGATGGATAGAATTGGCCGGCAAAATCCGGCTGTTTAACGAAAGAGGCGAAGGAAGCAGAAAAAAGAATTGCTGTAAAGACTATAGCTATAAGAAATGATTTTATTGGCATTTCAACGGGAAAGGTTGTGCCACCAAAAATTTCCTTGTCGGAAAATATTAAGGTGTTAGCGCCGCATTCGCTGCTCGGCTTGTCGCCTCGCTACGCTCATTGCGGCATCCACCAAAAATTCCCTTGTCGGGAATTTTTGGTGGAGCTGAGGAGGATCGAACTCCTGGCCTCCTCGTTGCGAACGAGGCGCTCTCCCAACTGAGCTACAGCCCCAAAAATTTAGTTCTGCTACCGCTCAAACATCCTTCCGGGCAACAACGCCCAGTTGCTATAATTTATCACACCTTAAATCACTTAACAACCAAAAATTCATTTAAAAGGAAATTTTTTATATTACTTTTTAATTGCTCTTTAATTCATAGTATCTTTAACAGGTTTATTTGATATTCTACTAAATCCATAATAGTTTCACCCTGAGGCGATAAGACTAAGGACGGTTGCATATTCTTTTCAAAAGAGAGAATAGTTTCAAGATCATTAAGCCGGGGTCTAATGATCACAGCTTTACTGGCTCTCTCTTTCTGCTCAAGAAGCCAAATTAAATAATAAATTGCCAAATTTCTAAAAAATATCCTTTTTTTTATCATTTTGTCGGCTTTACGAATATATTTTAATACTTCGATAATAAAATCTATCCCGGAATTTAAATCGAAATCTATCACAATCCCTGAATTAAATTTCTCCTGCATTAGGTTCTTCAGTTTGCTTTGCCAATTTTGCCCGATAGATAAGTCTAGAGTCCAAAAGAATGGGACAAACCCGCTTAAATTATTTAATAATTTTTCATCGCAATTATTTCCGTACGGAAAAAGAAAGCACACCTTGGCAGCAGCTGAAATATTGCAAACATCTACTAATATCTTTTCCTTCGAACTGATCGCTTTTAAAAGGCTCTTGATCTTTCTCAAAGAATAGACCTGATCTACTTCTAAAATTACTTTCCAGATTAAAAAAGGGTTAGCTTGGGTCAAAGGGAAAAGAAATGATTTAATTAAAGAATGTTCGTCGCCGAAATCCCCGCACTTAAACCAAAGTGTAATTGGCTGGTGAATCATCCGGCTTAATTTTTTGCTGATTTCCCCTAAGCAATTACGGGCTCGGCTACTTTGGCCGATTGCGATTATTATCTTCTGCATCACAATATTGGACTTTGCAAGCTGGAAGTAATATATGGGCCTCGTTTTCGGGTGCAATCCCAAATGCGGAAAACTGCAGGAATTAATAAAAGCTTCCGCAAAGCCCAGAGTAGACTCTCCCTGGAAAAGACTCAACCCCTCTTTAATTTTACTTAAAGAAATATACCTTGAACTGATTAAAAGATAGGGAGGCTTGTTCTGCGATACAATGCCGTATTTTTTAGCCTCTTGCTTTAATATTGTTCCGGGCATCACTGCTAAAACAAACGGTGAAACCTTTTTGATCTTTTCTTTTTTAAAAATTGCGAAGGTCTTTCTTAAATCCGCGATCGTATCTCCGGGCAATCCGATTATAATATCTACGGAATAATCGATCTTGTTTTTTTCCAAAATCTCCAAACCGGTTTTTAACTTCCCTATATCTACCGAAGGCCTCTGAATGTTTCTTAAGGTTTGCGGCCGGATGCTTTGCAACCCGATTTCCAGTTCAACGATATTGCCTTCTTTCATCGACTCGATGTGCTCCCTGCTCAAATTTCCGCCGTAAACGGAAATTCCGAAACTGAGTTTTTTTTCGCGGTTAAGCTCCTTAATCCTTTTGCAAATTTCGTAAAAATTGGGGTGCATTGTAAAATCACTGTCGATTAAGCGAATTTTCTTTGACCCGCCCGCCATTATAATTCTTAGGTCTTCACAAATTCTTTCTACCGAAAAATACTTCATTGGTATTAAACCGTTAACGCAATAGCTACATTTAAACAGACAACCTCTTATCGTTTCATAGCTGATCTGATGATAATCTACCGGATTAATAAAACCTAACTTAAAAGGCGAAGGTATTTGATTTAAATCGTCAATAGGCGCACGCGGCCCGGTAATCACAACTTTACCCGATTTTTTAAAAAAAATTCCGTTTATCCCTGCATAATCTTTTTCGCCTTTAAGTATGCTTTGCATTATTTCGATAAAAGTTATTTCTCCTTCTCCGATACAACCAATATCGATAGCGGGATCATTTAATACATATCCGGTTTCCGATGTAACCTCCGGCCCCCCCACAATAATTTTTATTTTGGGATTTTTTTTCTTTATTTCCTGGATAATAAAGAGACTGCGTAATGAATTCCAAAGATACAACGAAAACCCCAGCGCATCAGGGGCTTTTGAAATAATCAAGTCAATTAACCGGGAATCACTGGATAGATTTGTGTTTTTTTGATCTAAAATTTCAATCTCTAATTCATTTAACAACTGTTCTTTGCAGGCCATCGCTTTCAGGTATCCGGCTGCCAGGGGGACATTACCCCAATGCTTCAAAGATTTGAAAGTAGGAGCGGGTAACTGAATTAATAAAATTTTAAATTTATTTTCTCTCAACGGCATTTTACCTCCCGCCCGCCCTCGTTTTTTTTAAGCCATCTTACACTAACCAAGCTTGAGAAAAAACGCTTATTCCTTGCTACTGAATCCGGCTTAACAAACATGGAACATTCCACTCAAACACACAGGCATACAATTATTAAGTTTCAGAATACAGAGGTTTTCAGATTTGTTTTAATAAAATTTCTAATCAGATGATTTGATGCGAGAAAAACTTGCCGCCAAATTCCGCTTGATCGATCGCCATAAAATTACCGGGTTACGCAAAACTTCAATAGCATAAGCGATGATATAGAGTAAAACAGGAAAATTTAAAGACAACCAGGCGATCTTACCCGCTAGATTTAACTGAAATCCTGTTTCTAAATCAATCTTTTTTCTCTCATGCTCAATAATTATCACCTTGCCTAATAAATTATGCACCTGGATGGTTTCAAATCCACAGATATGCGTA
>JBFZAU010000161.1:0-5417 GCA_041308825.1 Candidatus Omnitrophota bacterium | reverse complement strand
TAAAGGCCCGGCCAAACCGATCCAGATCATATCCTGTTTAGGGTTTTTCAGGCTCCAATAATTTACCGGCACGGGTTTAGCTGCCCCAAAAACAAAGCTTCCGGAACTGGACAAAAAAAGCACCAGGGGCAATAATAATGTCCAGAAAGGATCAATATGCGCTAAGGGATTCAGGGTCAGACGGCCGCTTAAACGGGCGGTAGAATCGCCTAATTTATAAGCCACCCATCCATGAGCAAATTCATGCACCGTCATCGCCACCAATAAAAGAAGAAAGGATACGGCAAATGCAATAATCAAGCCGAGCAAACTCAATTTACCGCCTCCATCATATCGATCTGGATCATCGGGTAACTGCCGGCGGCCGGGCTGATCAAGCGGCCGGCAACCTTAACCCGGCGGCCGCAAAGGCTGTTTAAAGTGCGGCGGTCGCCTTTTAGAAAATATACTTTATTTTCGGAAGTAATCAATTTATGGGTAGCTTTACGCCAAAGTACAACCCCGTAAGGGCTCACTGTTCCTTCCACAATCATCGCCTTATCCGGTTCAGCGGTATCCGCAATATTTCCGGCAACTTCCTGTTTTTTAACTGCCACGATCTCCTTATTCACGAATTTCTTATTTACCCAGCCGTAACTTTGGTAAACCGGATGGATCTTATACCATTCACCATCCTCTGCGATAATATTGACCACCGTAGCCTTATCCGCCTTCCCGAGAATCCAGGAGGATTCAGAAGGAGCCAGGCGGATATTGACTCTGTCTTTAACCACGGTCGCACTTTGGCACTTACCGCTTCCAGCGGTAAAATCCGGGCCAGCATTATTGCGGTTAGAATTGTTGCACTCCAGGAGGTCTTTTCTGATATATGCCGGCGCTTCTTTAGGCAGACGAATCTTATACCAATCATAAGATTCCCGGACAACCTCCACTAATTCCCCTTTGGCCAACGAACAGATTAATTCCGAGCCTACCGTAGAATCAACCCGGACATTGATGCCCTTAGTGTTAATTTGGCCGGTAAAAGGGGCAAAAGATTCAGCGCATAGAAAACCGGGCAGGCTAAAGCTCACCGCTAAAAAAACCAAATAACATTTAACTTTTGAATACAGCGCCATTTAATTACCTTAATTAAGCTTTCGGAGCAGCCTTAGCCGCTTTAGGAGCTGCGGCAGCTTTGGCATCTTTAGCTCCCGCGCCGGCTGCCGGCGCCCCCTCTTCGGTCGTCGCCGCCTTCTCAACTTTTTCCTTCTTGATCTTAATCCTCAAAGTCTTGATTTTGGGTAAACCGTAAACAGCGTCCCCTTGTTTCCAGTCGCCTTTTTCGTGCATCTGCTTGATTCGTTCAACGCGTTTGAGCACCGAACGTGTTTTTTTGTCCTTTTCCGAAATCGTTAATGACGGATGAATTGACATTTTATAGCCTCCTTATGCGGCAACCCGCGTAGGTCCTCTGCAATTGAATCAGCAGGGGTTGCGCGCTCTCTTGATTGGAAAATTTGCCTACGCACAAAATAATATAATTACCTTTAGCAAAAACCAGCGGGGTCAGCCCTTCCCCTTGGAGAATCTTAGCCTGCTGTAAAGCCAGCTGTTTATTTTTAAAAGCCGCAACCTGAATCGTAAATTCTTCCCGCTGTGAGCGGTTATCTGGGGATAACTCCAGGCGCTTACCCTGCTCAACCCCCAGGGAAAATGAAATAATTCCGGTTAGAACCAGCGCCATCACCAAAAGCATGGTTTTCTCATACCCCCGAATATGAAAGAAAAATGAATGCTGCGGAGCCTTAGGTTTATACTGCCCGCCCTGTTCATCTTGAGAAAATAGTTCAAACTGTGAATGCTCTTGTTTTTCCGGCATCGCTGGTTACTTTTTGGCTTTATCCTGTTCCAAATAAACCCGCTTATTGAACCTTTTAATTACCCTTAAAAAAGCTTCCACAATCCGGGGGTCAAACTGGATCCCGCTTTTTCTTTTAACTTCCCTAATCGCCGAAGCGATATCCATTCTCTGCCGGTATGGACGGCCGTAAACCATCGCCTCAAAAGCATCCGCTACCGACATAATCCGCGCGCCCAAGGGAATCTGGCCGCCTTTTAACTGAGAAGGATAACCCGTCCCGTCGTATTTCTCGTGATGATACATAATGATCGGGATCGCCGGACGTAAAATCTGTAAAGGCCGCAGGATCTGCGCACCTTTTACCGGATGCTTTTTGATAATGTTATACTCCTCATCCGTAAGCTTAGTCGTTTTAGTCAGAATTTCCGCCGGAATATCGGCTTTACCGGCATCATGCAGCAGGCTGGCGTATTTTAAACTCTGCAGTTCTTTCTCGCCTAAATGAACCTCCGCCCCCAAAGCGCAAACCAGTTTGCTAAAATACGGAGAATGCGTATAATCCCGCGAGACATGCGTATTCAAAAAGGTAACCAGCGATTTTATGCTGCCCACGACGATACGCTGCTGTTCTTCATAAAGCTGCATATTCTTAATCCCGATCACCGCCTGCTCCGCCATGGTCATCAACATCTCCTGATCGAACAAGTCAAACGGCTGTTTCATCTTTTGGGCGCGTTTAATCACCGTAAAACCCATCAGGTCTTCAGAGATTAACGGAATACCTAAAAGATTACCTTTGCATACCGCAGAAGAACTTTTCACGATCCTGGTTTCCAGATTATCGGTAAGCTTAACCTTCTTATAGGCTACCGTTTTTCGGTTATCCTTGATCGTGCAGCGGACCAGCGCATATTTTTTGCCGGGATCCAATAAAACAATCGTGCAATAATGCGCATTAAAAAACTGGCAAAACAGGCGGCCCATCCGGCTGATCAACTCGTTTACTTCATAAGTAGAGTTGAGCAAGCGGTAAATACTATGTACCGCCGAAATCAGAAACCTATACTTTTTCGTAGGGGTTGAATAATTTTTTATACTCATCTAAAGCATACCGGTCAGTCATACCGGCGATATAATCACAAACTACCCGCTTCACCCCTTCCCTGGGGATCATCTCCTGTATCTCAGAGGGCAGCTGCTTAGGGCGCTTAAGGTATTCGGCGAATAATTCCCGGATAAAACGTTTTGCCTTGGTGCTCATCCGCACTACCCGGTAATGCTGATAAAGCTTTTCCATCAAAAATTGGCGCAGCGGCTTTCTGAGCTCTTTAACCCGGCTGCTAAAATCCACAATTTTACCGCGGGCTTTAGAGACATCCGCGTATTTTTTAATCTTACGGCGTGCAAGCTCTAACTGTGTTTGCGCGATTAAATCGGTAACCTGCAGGTCGATCAGGCCGCGGATAATCAGGTATTTGCGGTAATTGGGATTAATTTTAGCATATTTCCGGTCAATCGTGCGATTTATTTTCTGCCAAATCTCGAGGTTCTCCAAGTCGCTTTCTTTGATTAGCCCGCTGGTTAAGCCGTCATCCAAATCATGGTTATCATAAGCAATTTCATCGGCCATATCGACAATTTGGGTTTCTAGGGAAGGAGACTGTTTGGGATTAAATTCTTTGAGCGCTACCGCGGTATCAAAAACCGAGGAATGCTTGACAATCCCCTCCCTAACCTCCCAGCTCAAATTTAAGCCCGGAAATTCAGGGTAGCGCTGCTCCAAAACATCCACCACCCTTAAACCCTGCAAGTTATGGTTAAAACCTCCCGCACCCGACATCAATTCGTTGAGCACGTCCTCTCCGGAATGGCCAAAAGGGGTATGCCCCAAATCATGAGCCAAAGCGATTGCCTCGGTTAAATCCATATTTAAGCTTAAGGCACAGGCGATTGTCCGGGCAATCTGCGAAACTTCAATGCTATGCGTTAAGCGGGTACGGTAATAATCCCCTTCATGATTCACGAAAACCTGGGTTTTATATTCCAATCTTCTAAAAGCGGCAGAATGGATAATCCGGTCCCGGTCCCGCTGATAACACAAACGGTAAGCATGCTCATTTTCGGGATATGCCCGGCCGCGGGAAGCAGCACTTTTTGCCGCATAAGGAGCAAGAAACTTATCTTCGAATTCTAAGATTTTATTTTTCTGCATTTTTTAAGCGCCGGGAAAGTTCGGCTAATGACTGCGAAATAACCCTCGACTTGCCGACTACCGGCATAAAATTAGTGTCACCTGCCCAGCGGGGAACAAGGTGTAAATGTAAGTGCCCGGTAATCCCGGCTCCCGCCGCCCGGCCCAGGTTAAATCCCAGATTATACCCTTGAGGCTTAAGGACTTTTTGCAGGAGCCCCTTGGCACGCTTTAATGCTGCAAATAAATCCCGGGCTTCTTGGGGTTTTAAAAGATCGATATCGGAAATATGCCGCCGGGGACAGATTAAAAGGTGCCCGTTATTATAGGGATAAATATTCAAGATACAGATCGAGCTTGAGGTTTTAAAGATCACGTATTTATCGGCCTTGGTTTTTTGGGCCCGGCAAAAAATACAAGCTTTAGATTTTTTCTTGCTTTTGATGTAATTAATTCTCCAGGGGGCCCAAAGTCTGTCCATATGCGCTTGCCTGCCGTCAGGCAGGAATTTACTTCGTCGAACACGCGAAGCTTTAGAGAGTTTCGCGTGGAATCTGAGACGAAGCTTATACTAAATTTTAATTATCTTTGCCGCAATCCCGCTTTGACGGTCGCTATTGCCAACTGGAGGCATCTTCAACAGCTCAATGATCCCGTAGCTGTTATAAGCCGCGGCCGAATCAGTAGCGCTGCCGGGATTAAAAAATAAAACATTACCGATCTTTTCATTCAGGGTTTTATGGGAATGGCCGAAAATTATTAAATCGCAGCCATCTTCCTTAAAAGCCTCTTTCAGCAGTTCGAGTAATCCTGCCGGGGCCCCGAAGCCGTGCATTACCCCGATCCGGTAACCGAAAACATCTAAAATCTGCTTGAGCGGGTATTTATTCCTAACCTCCTCCAAATCCATATTACCGGCAACGGCCACCACCCGCGAACAAACTAACTTCAATTCCTCGATCGCCCCTAAACCCACACTGTCCCCGGCATGAATGATCAAATCGACTTGCCTAAAAGCCCCTAAGATTAACGCCGGAATATGTTTACTGTTATCGGCAATATGCGTATCCGAAATCACGCCGATTTTCAAACGCTTTAAGCTATCGGATAAATTATTAATTCTGGTAAAATTTATCGCTTGACTCATACAATTACCCGCGGGCGTGAAAATAAATCTAAAATCTGATTTAAGCTGTTAAGATCCCAGGTCCAAATCTTTTCTTCTAATGCTCTCAAGCGGGCATTCGAATCAACCTCTTTAAGGGTCACCATGATCTTGCGTTGCGACTTATGATGGTATCTTTTGCATTCTTTGGAAAATTCCGCAATATCAGTCTCAGTCAGCGCTTCGGTTTTAATGGCAATAATCCACAAAGCTTCGCT
>JBFZAU010000160.1:0-20548 GCA_041308825.1 Candidatus Omnitrophota bacterium | reverse complement strand
TAAACCATCTAAACTAATATAGTCAATTTCTGCAGGAGAAGCTTGGGCATCATCTAATGCCAAATTAATCGCCCGGGCTAGCTGGCGGCCGTCAGAGGCACAATTAATCCTGTCTACGCCATCGCAAGTCGTGCCATATCCGGAGATTAATCCTAAAATATTTGCATTACGTCTCTTGGCGCGCTCAATACTCTCCATCACCACAATTCCCGCACCCTCACCGATCACAAACCCACAGCGATTCTGATCAAAAGGCCGATAGGCTGCCGCCGGATCCTGATTGCGGGTAGACAATGCGCCGTAAGTATTGCAGCATAATAGCGCATAAGGAGTAACCGGGGCTTCCATTCCGCCGGCTAGAATCAGATTTAATTTATTTTTGGCCAGGACTTTTCTGGCATACCCTAAAGCCATTAGGGAGCTGGCCCGATCACTAACCACGGTTTTACTAAAGCCTTTGATCCCGTAATAAATCGAAACTTGGCCCTGCGGGGCAGCCGGGAACCAGGCGCTGGCCATATAAGGAGACACTCCCTCCCGCCCTTCCAAATACAGATCCCGTAATTCCGTTTCCGCATATAACCATCCGCCGATGGCATTGCCTAAAAAAATCCCCACTAAACTAGGATCTTCATTTTTAATCTCGATCCCGGCATCCTGCAAGGCCGTCTCGGAAGCCACTAGTGCCATATGCGAAAAAGCATCAATTTTTTTCAAGAGCCGCTCGGAAATATGGCTGTATTTTTCCAGATCATCGATTTGGCCGGCAATATGCGAGGGGTATTTACCGGCATCAAAACGCGTAATTTCCTTAATAAAGGAACGGCCGCTTTTAATATTCGCCCAAAACTGGCGCTTGCCGATCCCCGAAGGGCTGACTACCCCGATTCCTGTAATGGCAATTTTATCTAACATTATCCACCGTACCTTTTAAAGATCAGCGAAGAATGAATCCCCGAAAATCCGCTTGAGGTTTTCATGATCATGTTTACTTTCTTTTGGATGGCCTGATTAGGAATATAATATAAATCGCACTGCGGGTCTTTCTCCTCCTGGTTGATCGTCGGCGGAAGGATATTTTTTTCAAAGATCATCGCTACCATCGTCATCTCTACCGCATTGGCTGCCGCCAGGGGATGGCCGATCATGGATTTAAGCGAACTGATCGGCAGCTTATAGGCATAATCACCGAAGATCGCCTTGTAAGCATTGCTTTCGAAGATATCGTTCATCCGAGTGCTCGAACCGTGCGCGTTAATGTGGTCGATCTGCGCAGGTTTAACCCCGGCATCTTTTAAAGCCAGACTAATGCAGGTTTCCATCGCCCGGCCGTCGCTGGGTAAATCCGTCATATGAAAAGCATTGCAGCTGGTGCCAAAACCGATGATTTCGCAGTAGATCGGAGCATTGCGCTTAAGCGCATGGTTTAATTCCTCCAAAACTAAGATCCCTGCCCCTTCCCCGAGCACAAACCCGTCGCGCTTATTGTCAAAAGGCCGGGAGGCCTTTTGCGGTTCAGCGTTATGGGCGGACAAAACATTGACGACATCAAAAGCCCCAAAGGTTATCGGGGTCAAGGGCGCCTCGGCTGCTCCGCAAATCATTACATCCTGCTCTCCATCCTGAATGCTCTCTAAACCAAACCCTAAGGAATCGGTGCCGGCGGTGCAGCCGGTAGAAATAGTATTGCAAATTCCTTTTAGGCCGTATCTGGCGCTGAGTTCAATCGAAGGAGTATTAAACATTGCCGCATCATAGAGGTCCGGCCGGACTAATCCCGGATTGATCGGCTGTTTACCGTCATCAGTGACCAGGGCAAACTCCTCTTCCATATATTTAGTGCCGCAAATGGCGTTGGCCAAACATACTCCGATCCGCTGCGGGTCTTCTTGGGAAAAATCAAGCTTACTGTCATCCACCGCCATTTTCCCGGAGGCTACCCCAAACTGCACATAACGGTCCATGCGCATTGCCTCTTCATGGGTTAAACCCAATTTAAAAGGATCAAAGTCCATAACTTGCGCGGCGATCTTGGTATTAAAAACCGAAACATCAAAACCTTCTACTAACCGGACTCCGGATTTACCGTTGGAGAACCCCTCCCAGGCGTTTTTTTTCCCGATGCCGTTGGGAGAAATTACCCCGATCCCGGTAATTACTACTCTGCGTTTAACCATACGAACCCCTTCTATTAACCTTTTTTCTCTTCAACCCTGCTTACTTTAAAAATAATATTGCCGCCGTCCGGGCAGGTCACCGTATCAATTGAATCCGGATTGGGCATAAAGAAAAATTTAGCCCCGAAATTTAAAGCGAATAACGCCGGGAAGGCCGTGTGAAATGCCGCGCCGCAAAACCCGGGGATACACTTTAGCCCTTGCGTCTCCCATTTATCCCCGACTTTATAGCCGAAAGCGCATTTACCTTTAGCCTGCACTACTTCCATCACCATCTTTTTCGGATTTGGCCCTTTATGTTCCGGATCGCGCGGGATTACTTCAACCTTACCCTGTTTATCCAGAATCTCAGCTTTAAATTCCAGTTTACCTCCATCCGGACAGGTGACCAAAAGCGAGCGCTGGTTATCCCGAAAACCAAACTTCGCGCCAAAGCTCAAGGCATAAATTACCGGAAACATAGCATGCGCTAAACCCAAACAGAAATGCTTAGGCGGATGCGTAAAATCCTCTAAGATAATTTCATCGCCGATTTTATAACCGTGATAACATTCACCCATAACCTGGGTAACCGTAAGCTTAAGCCGGGGGAAGGGGGTATTTACTTCTGACATTTTAAATGAACTCCTTGGTTTTGGCGATCAATTCTTCCTTACTGAAAAAACGCTTCGATGATTCAACCTCGTGCACCATCTCGACTAAAATTCTATTTAAAGGCACAGACAAATTATTTGCCTGGGCAAGATTTACAAATTCTCCGTTAAGATAATCGATTTCGGTCTGCTTGCCGCGCATAATACTCTGTAAAATCGAACCGTATAAAGGCTCCCGGCTTAAATTTTTCATCATCCCCGAGAAAATTTCCGCCGCTTTATCCGTCGGTAAAGAAGTTAATTTCGTCAGATTCTCCAGTGGAAACCCCGGCAAAGAAACCAGCCCTAAGCTAAGTTTATCGAAAATCCTCAAGGCCTCTTTCCAGATGGCGATGCTGATTTGGCTCACCGCTAAATCGCTAAAGACCTCCTGCATACTTTTACCTAAGATCGCCGGCAGGCAATTATTGGCATTCACAAAGATCTTCAAGTATTTCATCCCTGCGATATTCTGGCTGATGGTTACCGGGAAAGCTCGACTTAAAACCGGGCTTAAACCCTCGATCGCCGGCCAGTTGGCCTGCTGACTAAAGACGCTGCCTAAAATCCAGCCGCCTTCAAAGTTGTGCACGATCTTACCCGGCTCAAGATTGGTCGCCCCGAACATCACGATGCTGGAAATAATCTGCTCCGGCGGCAGGTAGCGGGAAACAATTTTCTCCGCCTGCATTCCGTTTTGAGTGGTCAATAACAAAGAGCCCTGGATCAGGTGCTTACAATCGGCTAAAGCGCTGTCAATATCCTGGGTTTTCGTGGCTAAAATTACCAATTCCGGGATATAATTTAAAGACCCGGCGATATCAATTGGAATCGATAAATTGCCTCTGGGCCCCGCAATGACCAGTCCCTGCCCGGCAACCATATCAACCGCCGGACCGTGTCCGACTAAAGTTACCGCCTCCTGCTTGTCTTTAAGGTAGCCGGCGACTAAACAACCGATCGCCCCTGAGCCGATAACCGCAATCCTCATGATTGTTATTTTTTTGGAAAGCCGTATTTTTTATAATCAAACCCGTTTTGCCCGAGCAAACGGACCATCATGCTGTAAAATGGAGAGGGGACATCCGAAAAAAAAGCCGCCACCACATCCTGCTCTTCAACCTGGCCGGCATTACGCTGGGCGGCAAGTTTTTCCGCCTGACCCCTGACCACGGATTCCGTAATATGGCGGTGAAAGACCGGGATCTTGGAGATTAAAACTTTAAATTTGTTTTCGGTATGCGTATCCCAAAGCATGTTTAATGACAACCTGATAAAACGGCTTTCGCCGCCCGCTAAATATAGTAAAATTTTACTATATAATTTTAGTCAAGAACACCCTCCTTGTCAAGCAAATTAATCCTCTATTTTGGGGAGGGATAACCGATAGGCTGACTTGTAGTTATATTTTTTTTATCAAGCCTCTTAAAAATGACGCCTCCGCCTTAAGCAGGCAAAGATTGTGGTCCATAATCCTCAGCAGCGGCAGAGAATTTTTCAGTTTTTTGGATTTAGACATCTCCTTGATCCCGGTCAGGATCTTCTCTAAAATTTCCAATCTTTTCTCCAGGCGGCGGCGGGCCTGGGTTGGCTTCATAAAACCTAAAAAATACAAACTTAAATCCAGGGTAAACTGCGGCCGTTTAAAATCCAGGAGATTCTTGTGCAGCAGCATCTCAAAACGCTCTTTGCCGCGGGGGGTAAGATAGTAAACCGAACGCGGCGGCCGCCGGCCCTTTTTCTCCGTGCTCTTGGCCAACAAACCTTTTTTCTCCAACACTTTTAGAGGGTAATATATCGACTTGAGTTGAACACCGGCAAACAGGGAGAGAATTTCGCGGACTTTGATTTTTATTTCATAACCATGCTTAGGGCTTTGACGCAGCAGGCCTAATAAAATTAACTCATGGTCAATCATCCGGTTACACCCATTGCCCTGAATTTTTTATACCTGCTTTCAAGCAGCTCTGCTTTATCCAGGGATTGCAGTTCTTTAAGATTTCTGAGGATAACCTCCTTAACGCTGGAGGCGATTTTCTGCGCATCCCGGTGGGCTCCGCCTAAAGGCTCAGGGATGACCTCATCAATTAATCCCATTTTCAGCAAATCCTGACCGGTCAGCTTTAAAACCTCGGCGGCCTGCGGGGCTTTGGCGCCGTTCTTCCAGAGAATAGCCGCACAGCCCTCCGGAGAAATCACCGAATAATAAGAGTTTTCTAAAACCGCCAAGCGGTCGGCTACTCCCACCCCCAAAGCGCCGCCGGAACCGCCTTCCCCAATCACGATGGCGATGATCGGCACCGCAAAGCTCATCATCTCCCTTAAATTCAAAGCGATGGCGTGAGATTGCCCGCGCTCCTCCGCCCCAATCCCCGGATAAGCCCCCGGAGTATCGATAAAGACCACCACCGGCAAATCAAACTCCTCGGCCATTTGCATCAAGCGCAAGGCTTTACGGTAGCCTTCCGGGTGCGCGCAGCCAAAATTCCGTTTAAGATTCTCCTTGGTATCCCGGCCTTTTTGATGGCCGATAACCATAACTTTTTGCTTATCCAGCTTGGCCAAGCCGCAAATCATCGCTTTATCGTCGCTGAAAAGCCTATCCCCGTGTAACTCTACAAAATCCGTCATAATCAAACTGATATAATCCAACGTGTAGGGCCGCTGCGGATGCCGAGCCAGCTGAACTTTTTGCCAGGGGGTCAAATTGACATAAGTATCTTTCTTTAAGCTTTCCAGCTTATCATCCAGTTTTTTAAGCTCCGAGGATAAATCAATCTTCTTCTCGACCATAAAGGTTTTGAGCTCCTGGATCTTTTTTTCTAATTCGATTATCGGTTTTTCAAACTCTAGTCCGGCCATAGGATTATTCGATAACGGTAACTTCCGTGCCCACCGGCACAATACTATACAACTCTTCAACATCAGTATTGTTGAGCCGCACACATCCTTGAGTCACCTGCTTGCCCAGCTCTTTAGGTTCGGTCGTGCCGTGAATACCGTAACCGGACAAATCGAAACCCATCCAGCGGGTACCTAAAACATTTTCCGGGCTCTGTGGCGGTACTACCGCTCCGGCTTTAAACCAGGTAGGATTAGCAAGCTTGTTAACGATTTTAAAAGTTCCGACCGGAGTACAATTATTCTTGCCGGTTGAAACGATATAGGTCTTAAAAATTTCTTCATTGCTCTTAAGCCAGAGTATGTTTTCCGACTTATCCACCAAAATACTAAAAGGCACATGCCAAACTTTAATCTTGCGGCCGGGGATGATCACGGCATCGTTAAGATTATTACTTTTCATAATCAGTTCAGTGGTCGTATTATGCGCGCGCGCAATCTTATTTAAAGTATCCCCCGGGCGAATTTCATAAACGATGCTTTGCGGGGTCTGCGCCGGAGAAAAAAGAAGTTTAATATTGATATTTTCCGCTTTTTTCTGCCAATCGGTCACCTCGGCTGACTCCGGGAAATCATGCACCAGTTTCTGGTATAATAATTTAGCCTCCAGCAGATCTGCCTTATCCTCCAGGGTTTTAGCTCGCGCTAAAACCAGGCGGGCGGAAGCATTCACCGCCGGCGCCAAACCCTTACCGATCTTTCTGCTGCCGAAAAAGATAACTACACCTAAAACGGCCAAAAGTACCGCCGTGATAATTAAAATCCTTATTTTCACTGATTCCCCCTTATCGATTCTTTCTAATGCCCAAAAACCACAGCAATGGTTACCCCTAACAGCATACCCATAATTACCTCCACCGGAGTATGCCCGATCAGTTCGCGCAGGCGCAGCTGCTGAATCTTACCCCTCCAGTAAATGTCTTCCATAATCGTATTTAAAATACTGGCTTGTTTACCGGTAGAACGGCGCACCCCTTGCGCGTCAAACATCACCACGATCGCAAAAGCAAAAGCCAAAGCAAAATAAACGCTGTCGAATCCGCATTCGATTCCGATACTGGTCGCTAAACAGCTGGCCCCGGAGGCATGCGAAGAAGGCATCCCGCCTGAGCCGATAAATAAACGGAAATCGAATTTCTTTTTCCGGAATATTCCGATGACTACTTTGATCGTCTGGGCGATCAGCCAGGCGGAAAGAGTCGCCATTAAAATTTTATTACTGTATACTTGCAGAAAAAAATCTTTCATTTTTATTTACGCGACTGAAGCGGCCAAAGATTACGGTGCATCCGGGACAACTTCAATCTTGACCTTCTCGGCCGTAGAACGCCCATCCCGGATCAAGTACCCCCGGTTACCATCTGTAAACGAGGCAGGTGCATCTGGCTTGCGGGCCCTTAAGGCGCGGATTGCCTTCCTCAATTCGGCTACCGAACTAAATTTCGATTTAAACTGTTCATTCTCAAGGTACACGCGCTTGCGGCTCTGAATTAAAACCGTGTTTTCCGCCTTTAAAACCGCAAACTTAGCGTTAACATCTTCTAGCGCGCTTTGCGTCTTTTGGTTATCTTTAAATAACCGGCTGATTCTATTTTTGCTGGCCCCGAGATAAGCCTTAAGATTAGCGTTCTTAACCTCTAAACGCTGATTGAGCTCTTTTTCTTTCCCTAGCTCCTGCAATAAGTTTTGCTCCTCTTGTTTTAAAGCCAGAAGCTCTCCTTGGGCCTTAGCCAAATCCTCCTGTAAAATCAACCTTGACCTTAATTCGCTGACATACCGCACCATACTGAAAATAGCCACACCCAAGAGCAGAATGAACGCCAGATTCTTGACTACCCCTTTATTCATAAGCTTATATTATATAATCCTGCAACTAAAAAGCAAGGCATATCTTAACCTAAAAAAACCGGTTAGATTATCATCCCCGCTACGTCTATTAACTAGGGAGGTAAACCAATGATCGCTAAAACTTACAGCTTTGGACTCTTAGGTTTAGACGCTTATCCGGTGGAGATCGAAATCGATGTTGCCTCCGGGCTGCCGGCGGTTAACCTGGTAGGCCTGGCGGATACGGCAATTAAAGAAAGCAAAGAAAGGGTGCGCGCGGCGATTAAAAATTCCGGTTTTACCTGGCCGGGGCAAAGGATCACGATTAACCTGGTCCCTTCAGACATCAAAAAAGAAGGTGCCTGTTTTGACCTGGCAATTGCCCTGGGGATCCTGGCGGCCAGCGGACAAATTAACCCAAAACCCCTGAAGGACTGTTTTTTTCTGGGGGAGCTGGCTTTAGACGGCAGGCTGCGCCCGGTGCACGGAACTCTCTCGATTAGTCTAACATTAGCTAAGCTAAAAACCAGAAATCTTGTGCTCCCGGAAAAAAACGCCTCCGAAGCAGCAATTATCTCTGAAATATCCGCCTGGCCGCAAGGCAGTTTAAATGAAACAATCCAGTTTTTAGCCGACCCAACCAGCCGATCGCCTTTTAAGCCGGAAATCGACCAAATTCTAAAGCCTAGTGCTGATTACAATGTAGATTTTGCGGAGGTCAAAGGGCAATATTATGCCAAAAGGGCGCTGGAAGTAGCGGTAGCCGGCGGGCATAATATTCTTTTAATCGGCCCGCCTGGCAGCGGCAAAACCATGCTCGCTAAAAGAATCCCCACGATTATGCCCAAGCTATCCTTGCCGGAAGCGCTGGAAATCACTAAAATCCATTCCGTAGCGGGAACCTTGTTCAATAAAGACGGTCTGATCAAAACCCGGCCCTTTCGCTGCCCTCATCACAGTATTTCGGATGTAGCCTTAATCGGGGGAGGAAGCCTGCCCAAACCCGGAGAGATCAGCCTCTCTCATCAAGGAGTTTTATTCCTGGATGAACTGCCGGAATTTAACCGCAAGGCGCTGGAAGCCCTCAGGCAACCGCTGGAGGATAATTTTATCTGTATCAACCGGGTGAAAAGAACCTTGGTCTTTCCCGCCTCCTTCATTTTAGCCTGCGCCCTTAATCCCTGCCCCTGCGGTAATTTCTTCAGTCCGCAGAAAACCTGCCAGTGCGGCCAAACTAAAATCAAAAATTATCTCGGGAAAATCTCCGCCCCCCTGCTTGACCGCATCGATTTGCATATTACGGTTGCGCAGCTTAAATACTCTGATTTATCCGAGGCTCAGGAAGCAGAACCCTCAGCCCTAATCCGGCAGCGCGTGGAAGATGCCCGAACGATCCAAGCGCAAAGATTTACCCCGGCCGGCGAAAATACCCCCCGCATATTTTATAATGCCCAAATGCCCCATAAGCTAATCCGGCAGCATTGCCTGCTGGATAATGAAGCGCAAAAGTTTTTACGGATGGCGATTGAAGAATTATCTTTATCCGCCAGGGCTTATGATAAGATACTCAAGGTAAGCCGGACTATAAGCGACCTGGCGGGCAGCGAGAATATCCGATCCGAGCACCTGGCGGAGGCGATCCAATACCGTTCCCTTGACCGCGATTTCTTTGCCTAAAGCCCCAAGTGTTCTTCGAAAATAACCTGAAATTCGCAAATATTCCCCCATTAGACTCTAATCAGCACACCAAACCCAATCCGGATAATCAGCGGCCTGGGTAAAAACCGCCAAGACAATGGCAGGCAGTATCAACAAGGCCAGCCAGATTCTTGGTTTATTCATGCGTTTTAATTCCTTGGTCCGAACAAATTACTTCTTGGACAGCTTAAGTAATTGCGTTAATTTGGGGCTAGGTAGATATCCCAGTTTTACCGCTTGATCATAATGCTTAACCGCTAAAGCATATTCTCCGGAATAATAATACCCCAGGGCAAGATTGTTATGCGCTACCGCCAAAGCTGGATCCAGCGCTAATGCCCGGTTCAACCAAAAAATCGCTTGCCTATTCCTGCGGATAGCCAAATAGGTATTGCCCAGACCCAGGCAGGCTTCTTTCGAATCCGGATTAATTTTCACCGCCTGCCGGTACAAAAAATTCGCCCTTCTCTCCATCTGGGCATCGGCATAAAGATTACCGAGGTAATAGTAAGCTTCAAAAAATGGCAGCTTGTGGATAATTACTTTTTTATACAAATTGGCCAATTCCTCCACCTGACCTAAACCGCGATAGATTTTAGCCAGCTTAACATACACCGGCAGATAGTGCGGATCGATTTCGATAGCCCGCAGGAACTCGGCTCTGGCCGATTCTATTTTACCTCGGGCAAAGTATAAGTCCCCCAGGCATTCGTGGGCATAGGGCTGCCGGGGACTAAGCTCAATCGCCTTAAGGTATAGCGCCTGCGCCTCATTCTTTTCACCCAAAGCATCTTTAATATTGCCCAGATTAAAATATGCCCCGGATTCGATATGGCGGCGGTGGGAGGCTAAAACTTTGTTTTTATCCCCTGCGGCAGCTGCCGGGCTGGGCTGGCGGAAATACACTTGCGCTTTGCTGATTAATTCTTCAAATACCGCTTGCGCCTTGGCAAGATCGCCGTTGGCCCGTAAAGCATTACCCAGGTTAAGATAATAATATTTGCCGGAAGGATTATCCGGAAAACGCCCTCTGATTTTAATCGCTTCTTTAAAATCTGCAATCGCGCGCTCGAATTCTTTTTCCCCTAAAAAGAATTCCCCCCGGTTGTTATAAGCGGTTGCGCAGGCGGGATATTTTTCCAAAACATCATTCCAGAGGCTTAAGCTGTCCTTCCAGATGCCGCACCTTTGCCGGGTTGCCAAGAGACAGCTAACCGCCAAGGCCGCCACCAGCAGAATGGTTGAACCTTTAACTAAAGCCTGGTATTTGCGCTGCCTTTTAAAGAGCCAAATCATTCCTTGAGCAAATAAATAAAATATTCCCAGGCTGCCCAAGTAAACATAGTGGTCGGCGACCAGGGCCTCCTCCAGCGGCATAAACCTGACCGCCGGGAAGATGGTCAGCAGAAAGAATGCCCCGCCGAAAATTATTTTCCTGCTTTTTGAAGCGCCAAGAACCATGGCAGCACTTAAAACAGCGGCTCCCGCCAGGCAGATCAGATAAAGCGGATTATCCTTAATCTCCAAATAAGGGTAAATGGCGGAAAGTTTTGCCGGCCAGCATATTTTATAAAGGTAAAAAATAATATCGCTGGAGGCGCCGGTCAGCCGGGTTAATAAATTATAGGAGGTTTGCGGGTCAAAAAACGTCGCCAAGTATCCGCCCCGCAGGGCAACCACCCCGGCCAGAAAGGATAAAATAAAAAAGGGAGCTTTTTCGGTAAATAACCGCCGGGAGAGGTTTCTGGCGTAAGTATAATCCAGCAGCCATAAAACCAGCGGTAAAGTAAAGGCCACCGATTTGGATAATATCGCGCAAATAAATAAGCTTAAGCAGAGAAAGTAATATTTAACTTGCAAGTTACGGCGTAAATAATACAGGTAACTGACCAGCGCCCCCAGATAAAAAAACGCATACAAAACGGTTTTTCTCTGGCTGACCCAGGCAACCGATTCAACCTGTAAAGGATGAATCCCGAAAAAAATAGCCGCTATGGCCGCAGCGAAAAAGCTGCCGGAAACCAAATAAAGCAACCAGAATACCAGCAGAGAATTCAACAGGTGCAAGAGCAGGTTGGTTAAATGGTAAAAAAACGCATCGGGCCCGAAGAAATGATACTCCAGGGCATAAGACAAAATGGTCAGCGGTTGAAAATGGGTAATAAAATAGGCGGTAGAAATCTTTTGCAGGTTGGCTAAGTTGAGTGACCGGATAGCCGTATTTTCAGTTACGTATAAATTATCATCCCAATTGGTGAAATTATTTTTAAGGCAGGGGTAAAAAGAAACCAGTACCAGGACAAAAATCAGGCAAACCCAGAGAATAATTTTAATTTTTTCCACGGGGCGGTAATTTCCTTGCTGAATTAAAATTAATGCGTAATTACTTCAATGGAAGAGGTCGCGCTTGAAACGGCACCTTCTTGATCCCTGACGGTGAGGGTAACGCTATAGAAGCGGGAACCATAAGTTGTGCTCCAATAAGTGTTCTGCGCGTTTTTCTTGGTTGAAGTATCCCCGTCGCCAAAATCCCAGGAATACGCCACAATCCGCCCGGCAGGAGCAATTGAGCGGGCCGCGGAAAATTTTACGACTAGAGGAGAATATCCCTTAACCGGCTTAGCGGTAATTACTGCTTTCGGCGGCGGAAAAACCTTTTTGACCAAAGCGGGTTTCGGGGCCTTAGGTTTAGGCGTTGGCTTAGCCTTAGGTTTAGGCGTTGGCTTAACCGTGGCCTTAACCGCCGGTGCCTTAACCACCGCCGGCTCAATCGCCGCCGGTACCAATGCAACAGGTGCATTCTCATCAGCTGCTGTTTCTAAAGACGGCTCAACCGTCACTGCCGCGGGGGTAACCAATGCAGGCGGTATTTCGGTTTTTACTTCTTCCTCTGGGGCTTCTTCCGGCGCCTGAGGCGCAAGCTCAGACTCCTCCAGGGTTTTCTCAATTACCCCCGGGCCTCCGGATTCTTCCGCTAAATCCCTGGCAATATAGGCATCCAGGTCTTTCTTCAGGCTGTTTTGATTCGCAACCTCCAAGGCCTCTCTTTGTTCATCGAGTTTGTCTGCTTTAGCCTTATAAGCCGGATTATGGTTATATTTATAATCTGAGATGGCGGTATACGGCCAGCGGAAGACCCCGCCGATAAAACCGACCAGCATCACCGGCGGGTCCCAAAAGAAATCTTTAAAGCGTGTTTGGATCTGACCGGTCCGCTTATAATACTTTTCTACGGTCAGGCGGCGGCGTTTAAACCGCTCTTTAGCCAAATCTAAATCCGGCAGGGATTTATCTTTGCCCACCGTATATTCAGCCAAAGGCTTGCCGTCATAATAGGCCAAATAACCCAAAGAGGCAGCATCGGGCTTTTGGAATTTATAAGTAGCGCAGCCGCAGAGTAAACAAGCCAAAAATAAAATCAGGATTTTTTTCAAAATGATTTTCCTTCTACTTAATGGTTATCTTTTGCTGCTTATCGAATTAAGGACGCATTAAAGCCAGGGCTTCGGAGCGGGTTTTTTCATTCTCCTTAAAAATTCCCCGCACCGCGCTGGTCACCGTCATCGTCCCGGGTTTTTTCACCCCCCGCATAGACATACACAGATGCTCAGCTTCAATAACTACCATTACCCCTAAAGGCTTCAATTTATTCATTACAATTTCAGCGATCTGCGTAGTCAATCTTTCCTGAACCTGCGGCCGGCGGGCCAGAATATCTACCACCCGGGCTAATTTGCTTAATCCGGTCACCCGTCCGTTTTTGGGGATATAGGCGATATTAGCTTTACCTAGAAACGGCACTAAGTGATGCTCACAAACAGAATAAAGAGGTATCCCGCGCAGTAAAATAATCTCATGGTGCTTCTGCTCTAAAATAACCTCGAGTTCTTTCTCGGGGTCCTGTTTAAGCCCGGAGAATATCTCCTCGCACATTTGGGCATAGCGGCGCGGAGTTTCCAAAAGGTCCTTCCTTTTGGGGTCTTCGCCGATGGCCTCTAAAATCTGGCGCACCGCTTTTTCGATTTTGGCTTTATTCATCTTAAGAATGGCTCATCCCTTTGCTTAAATTGTTTAGGGTATTATCTAATGAAAACGGCTTTTAGGCAAAGGATTTTTTACTTGCCGATGCAAAAATCCTCAAAAATCTTATTTAAAAGCTCCGCGGAAAAATCCTTGCCCAGAATTTTATCCAGAAGCGCGCAGGCGTCTTTTAAATTTTGAGCCAAAAGCTCAACCGGCTGTTTATCCGCTAAAATCACCTTAGCCTGGACAATTAACCTTTGCGCCTCCTGCAGCGCATGAATGTGCCTTAAATTACTGACGAGAATTGATTCCGGGCCGGACAATTTCCCCCGGTAAACAAACCTATAAATATCCTCCTCTAACAGAGCAAGGTTCTTGCCCGAGCGGGCCGACAGTTCGAGGGTGGAAATAAACGGCCCCTTGAGTTCCTCCGGCAGCCAGCGCCGCTTTAAATCAATCTTATTGATTACCGCAATAACTTTTTTATGTTTTACTTCTGTGAGCAAGTCTATGTCCTGCCGGTTGAGCTTTTGACTGGCATCAAAAAGCAAAATCACCAGGTCCGCTAAACCGATTTGACGGCGGGATAGCCGGATCGCCTTCTTTTCGATCAAGTTACGCGGCTTGAGAATTCCGGCGGTATCCACGATTTTAACCGGAATCCCTTTAATCTCAATCATCTCTTCCAGGGTATCCCGGGTAGTGCCGGCGATCGGCGTAACGATCGCCCGCTCTTTCTTAAGCAGGGCATTTAAAAGCGAGGACTTTCCGACATTCGGCTTGCCGCAAATCACCACGTGCAATCCTTCCCGCAAAATTCTACCGCTGGCCTGTGTGCTCAACAATACCGCTAGCTGTTGATCGATGGCTAAGAGCGACGCGGACAAAATTTTCTGGTCTTGGGCGGGGATCTCCTCTTCCGGAAAATCAATACCCGCCTCTAAAAACACCAACAGATCCATTAGTTTACGGCGAAGTTGATTAATTCTGGAGGATAATCCACCGGTTAACTGGCCCAGGCTTACTTTCAATGCGGAGTCGGTTTTCGCCCGGATAATATCAATTACCGCTTCGGCTTGAGCCAAATCGATCCGTCCGTTTAAAAACGCCCGCAAGGTAAACTCTCCCGGCCGGGCCAAGCGGCAACCGTATTTAAGGGTCAGCTCTAAAATTTTACCTAACGGCAGTATCCCCCCGTGGCAATTGATTTCCACCACATCCTGGCGGGTATAGGATTTAGGGCCGCGCATCACCGTCAGGATAACCTCATCGATAATTTTATGCCCGTCGATAATCTTACCGTAATGCATCGTGTAGCTTTTAAACTGCCGCGGCTTTTTTTTGCTGCTGGAGATAAATATTTTACCGGCCACCGTAAGGGCCGAGCTCCCGCTGAGGCGGACGATCCCGATCGCGCCTTCGCCCGGCGCAGTAGAAATTGCCGCGATCGTATCTTGCAGACTATTTACACCCATTCCTGAATTCTCCCACTACAAATAAAGACCCGGTAACCAAAACCAAATCTTTTCCGGCCGCCAACTTCGCCGCTAAAATTCTAGCTTCTTTCACGCTTTGAGTCAAATAGGGCTTTGGTTTAAAATAAGCGGTTAATTTACCCGGCGCCACTGCCCGGGTGGTATTTGCCCGGGTAAGAATAACCTCATCCGCCATCCGGCTCAAATAACGGCAGACCCCCGGGATATCTTTATCCGCACAAATACCTAAAACCAGGATCAGCCGGCGGTAGAGAAAATTTTCTTTAATTGCTTTGCTTAAAACCTGGGCCGAAGCGGCGTTTTGCGCCCCGTCTAAAATTATCCAAGGTTTTTTTTGGATTACTTCGCAGCGGCCCGGCCAAACCGCCTGAGCTAGCCCTCGGCGAATCGCCAAAGCACCGATATCAAATCCGCGGGCGCTTAAACTTTCAACGACCCCCAAGGCAAGAGCGGCATTGGCCGCCTGATGCTCTCCTAAAAGTTTAAGCCGTAAATTCCGGTAATTATTCTTTAATCCCCTGATTTGCAAACCCTGAGGACTAACGGAATATTTAATCTGCCTGCCGACTTCATACAGTTTAGCCTGAAACTTTTGGCACTGTTTTTGAATTACCTGTCTGGCTGCTTTTGCCTGGGAGGCACAGATGACTATTGCCCCGGGCCGCTTAATGATCGCGGCTTTTTCGGCGGCGATTTTATCCAGGGTATTGCCCAGTTTATCCACGTGTTCGAAACTAATCGGAGTAATTCCGCAGACTATTGAATCCGCCAGGTTAGTCGCATCTAACCGGCCGCCTAAACCGGTTTCTAAAACTACAAAATCTGTTTTCTCCTGTTGAAAATACAAAAAGGCCAGGGCGGTATAGACTTCAAAAAAAGAAAGTGCATCTTGCGGTAAATGACGGTTATATTCTTCGACCGCCGGTTTTAATTTGCGCACCAGACGCGAGATTGCCGGCCGAGAAATCATTCCTTCAAAATCTTCGCCTGGGGCGCTGTGACGATAGGCAAGCGGCTTAAGAATGCGGATCCGCTCCCGGAAATCCGCAAGATGCGGCGAGGTATACAGCCCGCAGGAGAAACCTGCCTGCCGCAGGATATAAGCGATAAAAACGCAAGTGGAACCTTTGCCCTTGGTCCCGGCGATATGAATAATACGCAAATCCCGCTGCGGATTACCCAATAATGATAAAAACTTTTTAAACCTCTTGAGTTTAAAAGCAGAGCGGTAAGAATAATTTATGTTTTTTTCGTAGTTGGCAAGGGTAAGCAGGTATTTCTTAGCTGCCGGATAATGCATGCCTTAATGTCTGAAATGCCGGATGCCGGTAGTAACCATGGCAATTTTATATTTATCGCAGGCGGCGATAATTTCTTGATCATTAATCGAACCGCCGGGCTGGATAATCGCCGCAACCCTGGCTTTATGCGCCCAAAGAATCGCGTCGGGTTTAGGAAAGAAAGCATCGGAGGCTAAACAGCAGTATTTCCCGGGTTGGCAAGATTTTTTTCTGGCCAGCATAACCGCATCCACCCGGGACATCTGGCCTGCCCCGATCCCTAAGCTCCTTGTCCCCGAAGCTAAAACGATGGCGTTAGATTTTACGTGTTTGGCTACCTTCCAGGCAAAGATCAGGCTTTGCATCTGCCCGGGGGTCGGTTTTTTCCTGGTGACCACCTTAAGGCCGAGCGGGTCCAAAGTCAACGTATCCGCGGTCTCCAGGAGTAAACCGCCGGAAACATTCTTCATCTGCAACTCATCCGCCTGGGCCCAATCCGCAAGCGTAAGCAACCGTAAATTTTTCTTTTCCTTAAACAACGATTGCGCTTGCAGTTCAAATTCGGGAGCGATAATACACTCCAGAAACCCGCTTTTGATAATTAATTTGGCGATTTTTAAATCGACCTTGCGGTTTAAAGCGACGATTCCCCCGAAAGCCGATAATTTATCCGCCTGCCAAGCATAAAGGTAGGCTTTGGCTAAATCTTTATCCTCTGCCACCCCGCAAGGGTTATTATGTTTAACGATCACCGCCGCGGGGCTGTCGAATTCCTTAACCAGCTCGACGGCAGAATTAAGGTCCAGGAGATTATTAAAAGACAGTTCCTTGCCTTGTAATTGCCGGGCATTGATCAATCCTTGGGTTTTACTTTTTCCCCGGTAAAAAGCCGCCCCCTGATGCGGATTTTCCCCGTAACGTAAATCCTGGATTTTAGCAAAACTTAAAATCAACTCCTGCGGGAAATGCTCCTGCGTTTTATTCACTTTAAAATAATCGCTCAAATAATTATAGATCGCACCGTCATAAGCGCTGGTGTGCCCGTAAACCTCAATCCCCAGCTTACGCATTAAATCTTGCGGCAGGCTGCCGTTATTTTTCTTCAACTCCTGAATTACCTCTGGATAGCGCGCAGGATCGCAAATTACGGCCACCGACTGGCAATTCTTAGCCGCCGAGCGCAGCATCGCCGGCCCGCCGATATCAATATTTTCAATCGCCTCGGCAATCTCCACTTGCGGCTTGCTGGTGACCTTCCCAAAAGGATACAAATTAACCACCAGCATATCAATTAATCCGATATTATACTCCGCCAGTTTTTGCAGGTGGACAGGATTATCGCGTAAGGCCAGCAGCCCGGCGTGGATCTTAGGATGCAGGGTTTTTACCCGGCCGTCCAGCATCTCGGGGAAATCAGTATAGGCGGCGACCTCGGTTACAGCGAGATTGTTTTCTTTTAACAGCCGGGCGGTACCGCCCGTAGAAATAATCTCTACTCCAAAATTACTTAATTCTTTCGCCAGCTCAACAACCCCCAGCTTATCCGATACGCTAATTAAGGCGCGCTTAATCTTGACCATGGTTTATCTCTGCAAAATTATTTGTTAAACCTGAAATTAACTAAATCCGCATCCTGCATGACATAATCTTTTTGCTCTAAACGCATTTTCCCGGCCTGTTTGGCCTGGGTTTCTCCTCCGCAGGCAATAAAATCGGCAAAACTGGTAATCTCCGCCCGGATAAAACCCTGCTGAATATCCGAATGGATCACCCCGGAAGCTTCCCAGGCAGTCGTGCCTTTTTTAATCAACCAGGCGCGGTTTTCTTTATCCCCAACGGTTAAAAAACAAATATAGCCGCTTTGGGCCAACACTTTAGCCAAAAGACCCCCTAAATCATCCAGTTCATCTTTATTCACCACCACTACCGGCTTAAGCGTAAAGAGTCCGTAACCGGAAATGGCTTCTTGCTCCTGCTGGCTTAAGGCCAGCGTGGAAATAAATTCTTCTTGCTCCAGGGCCGCTTTCATTTTATCCAAAACCGCTTTTTCGCTTTCGGCGGGGGATTTAGAAAGGCGGGTTTCCACAAAATCCAGATCTCTTAAAACCAGGTCCATTTTGCCGTCGGCGAAAGTTATGATCACCTCTGCTTCCGGGGCCTCGTCAGCGCCAACCAAGTCCACCTGAGGATAAGTTTTCTTCTTGGCCTTCACCAGCTTATCGGCCTGGTCCAGCCGGGCATCTTTAACGTTCTGCCGGCCCAAAGTAATGCCTTCCATCGCAAACGCGCTTATTTTCATAAATAAAAATAGGTTAAGTTACACGGTAACTTTTCTTGCTGTTTTAAATTGCCAGAAATTATTCCAGGTAGGTATAAATCTTGCCTTTGTAATTACGCAATACATATTTACCTTTGGCCTGGGAAAGGATATAGTTAGGCCCCACGGGGATCTTCCCTCCGCCTCCGGGGCCGTCGATTACGTAGGTCGGGACAGCATAACCGGAGGTATGACCGCGTAGCTTCTCGATAATGTTTATGCCGGTGGCTACCGGAGTGCGGAAATGCTGCGTACCTCTGACCGGATCGCACTGGTAAATATAATACGGCCTCACCCTGATCTGCAGCAAATCATGCACCAACCGTTTCATAATGAACGGCCGGTCATTAATCCCTTTCAGCAATACGGACTGGCTGCCTAAAGGTATCCCGCCCTCAGAAAGCATGTCGCAGGCAATCTTGCAGCGCTTGGTAATTTCTTTAGGGTGATTGAAATGAATACTCATCCAGATCGGCGAATATTTTTTGAGCATCTGCACTAATTTTTCCGTAATCCGCTGCGGCAGAGACACCGGGATACGCGTGCCGATTCTCAGTAATTCCACGTGAGAAATATCACGGATTTTCGCCACTAAAGACTCCAGCGCTTCATCCTCCAGGGTCAACGGATCCCCTCCGGAAATTAAAACATCTCTGATCTTACGGTTGGCTTTAATATATTCGATGGCTGCATCGAATTTAGTCTCAGGGTTTAAATCTTTTTCCTCGTGCTCACCGACGAGACGCCTGCGGGTACAATGACGACAATACATCGCGCAATGATCAGTCGATAACAAAAGCACCCGGTCCGGATAGCGGTGCACCAAATGCGGCGCGGGAGAATCCCGGTCTTCGGCACAAGGGTCAGCCATTTCATGCGGAGAGATACAAAACTCGGCATGCACCGGGACCGCCTGGCGGCGAATCGGGCAATCCGGGTCTTCGGCATCCATTTGGCTGGCCCAATAAGGAGTAATGGCCATGGCCAATCTTCCTTTGGCCTTGTCAATACCTTTCTCCTCTTCCGGAGTAAGCTTAATAATTTGCTCCAATTCATCTTTGGTACGGATACGGTGTTTAAGTTGCCAATGCCAATCCTCCCAGTCCAGGGGATTAATATCTTTGTAAAGAGAAATCTGCTGGTAGTCCCGGGAACGCTTAGGGAGCCGGGAAAGAACCGATGCTTCAACCTGTACCTTCTGGTTTTCTAAGCTTACTGGGTTATTCAATTTAGGCCTTCGTCCTTTCTGAGGCGCTTAAAAGTATGGCCTCAATCAGATCCTCATATTTCATCCCCGCGGCATAAGCCATGATTGGAAAATTAGACTCCTTGGGATCCAGCCCCGGCAAAGGGTTAATCTCTAAAACATACGGTACATTAAATTTATCGAGACGAATATCCGTGCGCGAGATATCCAAACATCCTACCGCCCGGTGCGTGCGCAAGGCAACATCTTTTACTTTATCTTCGATCTCTTGAGTTAATCTGGCCGGACAGTGAAATTCAGGAACCAGCCCCAGCTCGTGGTTACCCTGGAACTCTTTCATTTTCCAGGAATAAAAATATTCGCCACTTTTCTGGCAGTTGGAAAAATCGATCTCTAAAATCGGCAGGACCCGGGTTTTGCCATTCTCTAAAATGCCCACCGTTAACTCCTTGCCTTCGATAAACTCTTCCACCAATGCCTCCTGCCGGTAAACATCAATGCATTCCTTGATCTGAACCCGTAAATCGGCGCCGTTTTGCACAACATTAGCTTTATTGATCCCTTTAGCCGAACCCTCGCAGTTAGGCTTAACGATCAGGGGAAATTTTAAATTCTCATCCAACGCCTCATCCCCTTTAACAAAAAGCTGGAAATTCGGAGTAGGAATATTTTCGGCTTTGAGGATTTTTTTAGTCAAAGTTTTATTAAGCGCCAAGGCCAAAGAAAAAGTATCGGATCCGGTATAAGGAATATTTAAATAGTCCAATACCGCCGGCACTTCGCTTTCCCGGAACCGGCCGTGCATGCCTTCGGCGATATTAAAAACCATATCCACCCGGTTGTTCCTAAAATAGGAGAAGAGAGCCGGATATTCTACGTCGATCGCCTCCACGGAATGCCCTTTGTTTTTGAGCGCTTCAACCACGGAATTAATTGTTTCTTCCGAATCGCATTCGGAAAAATAATCCGCCGGCTTAAGAGGATCCTTCT
>JBFZAU010000159.1:0-7734 GCA_041308825.1 Candidatus Omnitrophota bacterium | reverse complement strand
GGCCGCCTAGAAAAGAACTAAAGCTTAAAAATATTTTTCAGATTCTTGATGAATTAGCCCAAGCAGGCTGTTTATGGTTGGTTTTGACCGGGGGAGAAATCCTGCTGCATAAAGATTTTTTTAAGATTGCCGCTTATGCCCGCCAGAAAAATTTTAACCTGATCCTTTTGACCAATGGCACTTTGATTACTAAAGCGGTTGCTGATAAGCTGCAAACCTTAAAGCCCTGTGTGGATATCAGTCTTTATGGTTTTAAAGAAACTCATGACAAAATAACCGGGGTGCCGGGCTCATTTGAAAAGACCCTGAAGGGAATTGAGCTGCTTTTGGAAAGAGGGGTTAGGGTTTCTACTAAAGCCGTAGTGATGCATGAGAATATTGATGAGGTTTGGCGTCTGCGGGATTTTCTGGAAGTTTTAGGGGTCAATGTTTCGATTTCTCCAGATGCTTTGTTAATTTCTCCCCGCGATAATGGGGGTTTGGAGCCGCTAAAATATAGAGTTAAGGATCAGCGTAAGTTGCAGGAGTATTTCGCTGAATCCGCCCGCCGCCTGAAAGAAACCGGAAAAAAATTTAAACTAATTACTGAGAAAGGCAAAGATAAGCTGTGCGGTACGGGATTGTCGGCATGCAGTATTTCGCCTTACGGCGAATTAAACCCCTGTGTCCAGATTAAGCTGCAAAAGGACAATAGCCTGTTGGAGAGGAGTTTTGCTGATATTTGGCGTAATCACGGGGAGATCTCTTTGCTTCGGAGTTTAACGGTGGCGGATAAAAAGGATTGTTTCCGGTGTAAATTTATCGGGTATTGTTTCCGCTGTCCGGGAATTGCCAAGCTTGAGCGGGGTTCATATACCGCTAAAATCCCTGAGGCCTGCCGCCTGGCAAAGATCCAGAAGAAGATTTTTGAAAAAGAAAAGGTTTTTAAGCAGGTGCCCTTAGAATGAACCGGAAGGCAAATGACTTTTATTTGAAGACCAAGGGTGGGTGGATGACGACTACCGGCAGCTGTATGTATCCTTTGCTTCAGGAGGGGTCCAGGATCAGGGTAGCTCCAGTTGAGCCAGAGTCGCTTGAGCCTTTGCAGCTGATTGTTTTTGAGGCTAAAGAATTAGTTTGCCACCGGTTGATCAAAAGAATCAGGTTATTTAGCAACTATTGGTTTATCCATAAAGGGGATAAACCCGCGGTAGGCGGTGTTTGCAGTGCTGATGATTTAATCGGAACGGTCGCGGAAATTACCGATAAAAACGGAAATAAAATTGTAGACACCGGGTATCCTGAAGGGGCCAAGAAAACTGCCGGGTTAACCTGTTATTTTTACGTGTTGATGTATATTTTAAAACGCTCAATCTGGGGGGTTAAGCAGAATAAACTTTCCAGGTTCCTCAATGCTTTTTGCTGGAGATTCTTTTAGGTTTAATCACGCCTAAGTATTCAATAGTTTTGAGTTTCTTCCCGTAATATCTTTAACTTCTTTTCTTGATCCGGGAGATCAAGTATTCCCCAATCTAGTATATATTTTGCCGTAATCATGGAAGCCAGCTTATGCCCTTGTTTATTCCAGTGGCGGTCAGCTTGCCAGTACAGGGCCGAATGAGGCTTGAGGAAGCTGCGGGTATGTTGGCCGGCATATTTACGAAAAGGCACTGTAAGGTTCAGGTAACGGATTTCTTCTAGTTTAAAGAAATTTTCCAGCTTGCCGGAGATCTCTTCCAGGAGTTTATAAGATAAAGAGGAATTGTAAATTTGTTCTTTGCCTGGGATAAGTACGATGAGCAGGGGGATATTATTTTGAACGCAGAAATTCTTTAATTGTTTTAAGTTTTCCAAGTGGTTATCCCAGCCATCCGCAGGCAGGCGGCCTTTTTCCATGATTTCTTCAAAAGAGGCATATTGTTTACCGGAGAATTCTTTTGGATTAATAGTTTTTACGCGCAGGTTGGCGAACAATTTTCCCGTCAGGCAGTAAAGTATGGAATGTTTCTTTAACCAATCTTGCAGTCGGCCAATAAGCCGGGTTTGGCGGGTGGTTTCTGTCTGCTCCCATTTTACTAGTTCATCCGTAAGTTCAGGCAGCGGGATGGTTGCTTTTTCCCAGGTGGCGGCATCCAGTATTCTGACGTTTTGGATGGGAAAACCATTGATCACGGTTTGCCGCGGGAAAAGCCAATCATCCATAAAATCGTTCTGCAGGCAATATCCCAGGATGATCAAAGCCGGCATTTTTCCTGTAAGGGTAATGATTTTTTTGATCTTTAAGGTTTCTTGCCGGGTTCCGTAACCGATTACTCCTGCCTGGAGTACCCGTTTACCCAGGTAGCGTTCTAATTGCGTGCCATATTTATCTTCAAAGGAGATATATCCCCAGATAAAGCTGTCTCCGGTAAGCAGGATATATCCTTGCTGTCTTTGATATGGTTTATCAAAACAGCCGAGAGCATTGCTCCAGATAGGATAATCATAACCGTCAGCAATCCGGTGGGTGGTTGGTGGAAAATTTTCAGAAAGGTCAAAGCCGGCTGCCTGGTCTGCCTGCAGGTAAAATTGCGGTAGAATAATCTGTTTCAACGCGCGTTTATAAGGGCTAAGGTGCAAGGCGATTTCTGTGGCTGCCAATATCACGCTTAGCAGCAGTAAGATAAGTAGTATTTGTTTTTTATTTGCGGGCCCGGTGTTTGAGTTCATGATTTAAGTATTTTCTTGTGGAGGCGCTGCCGGAGTTTACCTTTACCGTAAAAAAAAGGAGCGAAGTAATCTACCCATTCGCCGCAGTTTTGGCAGGAAGGAGTGTTGCGATAATCCCCTCTGAAGTGTTCTTTAAGCACCGCTTGGCGGTTTTTTCCTAAAAATATTTCTTTTAGCGAAGAATTTCTTAAATTTCCCAGGGATATTCCGGTATCCATAAAATTTTCTTTAGATAGACAGCAGCTGATTACCTGTCCATTCCACTGAATTACTGCTTGTAGTATTTGGTTGGCGCAAGCTATCCTGGGGGAGGGGTGTGTTTTTTTTTCGGCCCGGGATGAGCCTGACCAGGACATCAGCTTTTTTATGATAAGTTGGTCAGCTTTACCTTGCCAGCGCCGGATGAAACTGCCGGTAAGGCTTTTGGTTAAGTCGGTATCAATGATTTGGAGTTTTATCTTAGGTTTTTTCACACTGAGTTTATTCCTTAGGTTAATCAGGCCGGTAATTTTTTTATCTAAAGAAGAAAAAGCTCCTTCGGTACCCGGGCTATAGCAGCGTGCCGTTGCCGAATCCATAGATAAGGTAAGTTCATCTAAACCGCTGTTGATAAGCTTTTCGGACAAGCCATCGGTTAATAGGGAACCGTTGGTATTAAAATTTACCCGTTGCATATGGCTGTTTTTAGCGTAGCTGACCATTTTGACAATCTCCGGATGGAGCAGGGGTTCCCCTAGCCCATGCAGGGTGATAATCGTTGCTGGCAGATGCCGGATTTGGTCAATCACCCGGCAAAATAAGGTAAAAGGCATATATCCTATTTTTCTGGTCATTTTGCTGCGCGGGCACATTAAACAGCGCAGGTTGCAATCATTAGTTACCTCAATGAGTAGTTCGCTTGGGAATACGGGTTTGGCAAGCATAAGTCTTTCGTTAAATTTCTTTAACCTTTAGTTAATAAATGGCGCGCAGGTCGTAGAGGTAAAGTGCTACCCGGCCGATAAAAGAGCATTGTTTCGAGACGTAAAATATGTAAGCTAAAGTTAGTATAACCCCTAAGGCGGATAAAGCCAAGCAGATATTTTAAGATAAATGAAAAGGGAATTACTATTGACAAGTAGCGGGTTTGTGTTAACATAATAAAAATTTTTCCTTAAGATGATTGCCTAAAAAGCTTAATTTTTGAAAGGAGCGCAGGAAAATGGGATTTGATCTGCTGTTATTGGCGCCGGTAGGTTCGATTTTAGCGTTAGGTTTTGCTTTTTATCTGGCTTTAAGTATTTTAAAGATGGATGAAGGTACGGATAAGATGAAAGAGATCGCCCAGGCAGTTAGGGTCGGGGCGCAGGCCTATTTAAAAAGGCAGTATTTAGGGGTCTCGATGTTTTTTGTCGTGGTTTTTTTCATCCTTCTGGCTATGGCGCTTAAGGGGTATTTGGTCATTTTTGTGCCGTTTGCTTTTCTTACCGGGGGTATTTTTTCCGGTTTATCCGGGTTTATCGGTATGACCATTGCTACACAGTCATCTAACCGAACTGCTCAGGCTGCCTCTAATAGTCTGAATTCGGGTTTGCGGGTAGCTTTTTCCAGCGGTGCGGTCATGGGGCTTACGGTTGTAGGTTTAGGCCTATTAGATTTGAGCATCTGGTATTATTTCCTGAATTGGTATTATTCTATAAATCCTACTCCGTTAGGCACGGATAAAATTGCGGCGATTACTTCTACGATGCTTTGTTTTGGGATGGGTGCCAGTTCTATGGCGCTTTTTGCCAGGGTCGGCGGAGGCATATTTACTAAAGCTGCAGATGTCGGTGCTGATCTGGTGGGTAAGGTGGAGGCAGGGATTCCTGAAGATGATGCCCGTAATCCGGCAGTGATTGCAGATAATGTCGGGGATAATGTCGGCGATGTTGCCGGGATGGGTGCAGACCTTTATGAATCATATGTTGGTTCAATCGT
Source organism: Candidatus Omnitrophota bacterium (assembly GCA_041308825.1). Classification (GTDB taxonomy): domain Bacteria; phylum Omnitrophota; class Gorgyraeia; order Gygaellales; family Profunditerraquicolaceae; genus UBA6249. Next base: position 3,087 of record JBFZAU010000159.1, on the reverse strand, counting down.
GGCTACTTCAGCTTTAGGTGTGGCTGCAGGTTTAGGGGTGGCCGGGGTAACGGTGCCGATGGTAATGGCTGCGGTTGGCGTAATTGCTTCGATTATCGGGACCTTTTTTGTAAAAAGCGGCGAGCAAGCCAGCCAGAAGGTCCTTTTGGCTGCTTTACGTAAAGGGGTGTTTACCAGCTCTTTTATTGTAGCGGTGATTGCGTTCTTTTTGATTAAATATACTCTAGGTGTTGAGTATTTAGGTGTTTATTGGTCAGTGCTGGCAGGTTTGATCGCGGGGGTGTTGATCGGTTTATGTACTGAGTATTATACTTCCAGCGGGTTTAAACCTACCCGTTCCATTGCTGATGCTTCATTAACCGGGCCGGCTACTGTAATTATCGGCGGTATCGCCGTAGGAATGATGTCTACGGCAATTCCTGTAATTATAGTTTGCGTGGCAATTATGATCAGCTTCTTTTTGTCCGGTGGAGGATCCAATTTTAATGCCGGGCTTTACGGAATTGCGATTTCAGCGGTAGGTATGCTTTCTACTTTGGGTATTACTTTAGCTACCGATGCCTACGGCCCGGTTGCGGATAATGCCGGCGGAAATGCCGAGATGTCTAAAATGCCTCCGGAAGTAAGAAAGAGAACTGATGCTTTAGATTCTTTAGGTAATACTACCGCAGCTACCGGCAAAGGTTTTGCCATTGGTTCCGCTGCCTTAACTGCTTTAGCCTTGATCGCGGCTTATAAAGAGCAGGTAATGATCTTTGGCAAGGATATCGATGCAAATATGATGAATCCTACGGTATTAGTGGGTTTATTTATCGGTGGGATGCTGCCGTTTTTGTTCTGTTCTTTAACTATGCGGGCAGTCGGCCGGGCAGCCGGTAAGATTGTGGTGGAGGTACGCAGGCAGTTTAAGGAAATAGCCGGGATTATGGAAGGTAAAGCAAAGCCTGATTATGCGCGTTGCGTAACTATTGCTACCGCGGCTGCGCAAAAAGAAATGATTGCACCTTCTCTTTTAGCCATTGCTGCTCCGATAATCGTAGGATTATTAATCGGTATTGATGCGGTTGCCGGGCTTTTAATTGGTGCGCTGGTTACCGGGTTTGTCCTGGCGGTAATGATGGCTAATTCCGGTGGTGCCTGGGATAATGCCAAGAAATATGTGGAAGAGGGGCATCATGGCGGTAAAGGATCAGCGGCGCATAAAGCTACCGTGGTAGGCGATACGGTGGGCGATCCATTCAAAGATACCTCCGGGCCCAGCTTAAACATATTAATTAAGCTGATGTCTATGGTTTCCATTGTTTTTGCCTCATTTATTATCAGGAACACGTTTTTTAAGTAATTACAGTTAGTTTTTTAAAAAGGGGGCGTTTCTCTTCCGGGGAACGCCCCCTTTTTGTTGTCGATTTTTATTTATTTTGGGTTATTTTGGTACTATAATAACCTTGATGAATGATTTGGAGCTACTACAAAGCTGCCTGAAGGGCAATAAACAGGCTTGGGCTGAATTCATCTCGCGTTATTCCCGCCTAATCTATAACTATATCTATAGCGTTTTATCAATAAAAGGCCGCAGTTTCGCAGCTGACCAAGTCCAGGAAATCTTTCAAGAGCTGTTTACCTGTCTGATTAAGGATAACTATAAGAAATTGGCTACTTACCGCGGTAAAAACAGCTGTTCTTTAGCCAGTTGGCTGCGCCAAGTGACCATTAATTTTACCATTGATTATTTGCGCAAGCTTAAACCTGTCCTGTCGATGGATAGCCAAAATGAGGAAGGGTTTAGTTTAGCCGATACTTTGGCCGACCTTTCAAGCGGAGCAAAAGAATTTATCAGCGATCAGGATAACCGTAAGGCTCTCGGTGAGTGTGTTGAGGCGCTGGAGCTAGATGACCAGTATTTCCTTGAGCTGTTTTTAAACCAGGGGTTAACCCTGGATGAAATCAAGGAGCATTTGAAGGTTAGCCGCGGGGCGGTGGATATGCGTAAAAGCAGGATATTGGAAAAACTGCAGGATTGCTTTAAAAAGAAAGGTTTTTTGGGTTAGATTTTACAAGCAGCTACGTCTATTAAGCTTAGAGTAAGGAGAGGGATGGCTAACTATCTTGAGCAGATTACCAAAATTATTTATCGTGAATGGAAGGCGGCTAAGCGCTTTGCAGGCCAAGAGCATCCCAGTGAAGAGGATCTGGCTTGCTTGCTTGAGAATACTCTTAAGCCCGCAGATAAGCACTTGGTGCAAAAGCACCTGCTTAAATGCGATGTTTGCGCCGAATATCTGGCTACTCAGCTTAAGATTCAGCCGCATTTAAGCCTGGATTTACCTGCAGGATTGCTTGAGCAGGTTGAAAGATTAGTCAATGAGGGCGTCCATGAAAATTTACTGGAGATCTGTCTTAAGCTTAAGGAAAAAGCCATGGAGATTATCCAGACTACCGGGGATGTGCTTTTTGGCCAGGAGTTGGTTCCGGCACCGGTATTGCGCAGCCGCAAGATCAGCGAGTTTAAAGAAGAAATCAGTATTTTAAAAGACCTGCAGAAGATTCGGGTATTAGCTAAGATTCAAAATAAGACTACCCAGAGTTTCGATTTGACAATTACCGTGACGGATAAGCAGGTGCGCAAGGCCGATAAAAGCTTGCGGGTTACTTTAATTAAGGATGGATTAGAGTTGGAATCCTATGTTAATGAATCCGGCAGCAGTTTCTTTGAAAATATCCGGCCGGGTGATTATTTGGTAGAGGTTAGCCGCCAGGAGGAAAGAGTCGCGGTAATTGATCTGCAAGTTAAGGTTTAAATTTATGCAACTGCCCGATGCGCTGATTTTGGAGGTATTTAAGCAGGAAGATTCGCTTAGAATAGGTTTATTCCATCAAAGTCAGTCTGCCCCCACTTTACGGCATTACAGCCAGGTGGGGGTTTCTTTTGAGGAACTTAAGCAATTAAGTTTGGAGATGGTCGCTGTTTTAAACCGCCCGGCTAAAGATCACTCCGCTAAGCTCAAGCAGCTAAAAAGCCTGGAAAAAACCGGCAAATTATTCTGGTATCACCTGTTTAACCGTTCGATCAAGGCCAGGCTTAAAGAG
>JBFZAU010000158.1:0-2940 GCA_041308825.1 Candidatus Omnitrophota bacterium | reverse complement strand
GCACCAAGCGCGGCAAGCGGGTGACGGTAGGCAGTGGCCGCAAGAAATCTTCTGAAAAAACCTAAGTAGCACATTCAAAATTAAAAAGTAAAAATTAAAAATGAAAAAATTCACCCCCACTTTTTAATTATTAATTCATAATTTTTAATTCCTCATCCTGTATTTCTCATTCCCCATTTTACTTTTTTAATTTTTCATTTTTAATTCTTTAGTATGGCTGGTAAAAAGAAACAAGAGAAGCGCGAAAAGAAAGCCGCCGCCAAAGCTAAAATGCAGCAGCAGGCTTCAGGCAAAGTGGCCAAAAAAAAGATTCGCAAAGCCAAAAAAAGAACCCTGCTTTCTGGTAAGGTATTTATTAAATCTACCTTTAACAACACTTTAATAACAATAACCGATGATAACGGTGAAGTGGTGTCCTGGAGTAGTTCAGGCCGAGTAGGGTTCAAAGGCTCCAAAAAATCTACGCCTTATGCGGCTTCTTTGGCGGCAAAATCAGCCGCCAGTAAAGCGGTTGATATGGGGATGACCAGCGCTAATATCTTTGTTCAAGGAGTAGGTGCGGGGCGGGATGCGGCAATCCGGTCTCTGGATGCAACCGGGTTGCACATTGGCGCAATTCAAGACATTACCCCACTTCCCCATAATGGTCCGCGGCCCCGAAAGGCTCGAAGAGTATAGAGTAATTCAAAATTAAAAAATAAGAAATCAATATATATAGCAGATAATTCACAGATTCAGTTTCTTCTTAAATGCTAGATGCTATACGCTAAATGCTAAATTATGAGTAGATACACTGGTCCTAAAATGAGGAAAGTCAGAAGATTCGGCGAAGAGTTTGCTTTGGCGGCTGATCGATCCACAGCGGCTAAGTTTGTGAAGAATCATCACCAGCAACCCCCGGGGATGCATGGCTCCACTCGCGTCTTCAAAAAACATACTGGTTATGGCCTGCAGTTGCAAGAAAAACAGAAAGCCCGAATTTTTTACCATATTATGGAAAAACAATTGCGGCGTTATTATGAAGCGGCTGGTCGTCAATCTGGTTCTGCCAGCGATAATTTATTACAGATTTTAGAATCACGCTTAGATAATGTAATTTATCGGGCTGGATTTGCTAATTCGCATCCGCAAGCCCGGCAATTTATCGCTCATCAGCAATTTACAGTCAACAATCAAAGAGTTAGTATTCCTTCTATTCTGGTTAAGAGCGGCGATATTATCCAGTTCGTTGGTCAACAAAAGTTGCGCGAGATTATTAGTAGTTTATTGGCTAATAATAACTCAGCTTCTTGGCTTAAAACCGATCCGGAAAAACTACAGATTACCATTACTGATTTACCGACCCGCTCCGAGATAGAAGTGCCGTTTAACGAACAATTAATCATTGAGTTTTATTCAAGATAATTTTTAATTCTTAATTTTGTTGGAGGGCCTGTGGAAGCCATCAATTTACCAGAGATTAAGTTAGTCAAAGAAGACGGTAATAACGCTGTATTTGTGATTGAGCCGTTTTATCCCGGTTATGGTACTACTGTGGGCAATGCTCTGCGGCGAGTTTTATTAACCTCTTTGCCAGGCGCCGCCGTTACTGCTTTCAAGATTTCTGGGGTAGATCACGAATTCACAACCATTGACGGGGTTAAAGAAGATGTCGTAGAAATAATGCTCAATTTAAAGGGACTCCGCTTTGTGATGTACGAAGAAGGCCCTGTAACAGTCACTTTAAAATCATCCGGCGGGGAGATTACTGGCAAAGATATCGCTCTTCCCAGTTCAGTAGAATTAGTTAACCCGGATCACTACATAGCCACCGTCAACGGTAAAAACGGCTTAGAAATGGATATTCGTATGGAGAAAGGCCGAGGCTATGTGCCTAGCGAAGCGATTGATGATCGGGAATTTGTAATCGGGATGATGGCGGTAGATGCAATCTTCGCTCCCATTAAACGGTGTAGTTTTGCAGTGGAAAATACCCGTGTAGGCGAAAGAGTAGACTACGATAAATTGACTTTGGAGATTGAAACTGATGGTACCGTCGGGTGCCAAGATGCCTTGAAAATGGCAGCGGATGTTCTATTGGAACAATTTAATATCTTCCATGTAGATATTCAACCCCCGGTGGCGCCAGTTATTGCAGAAGAAGTTACTATGGAAAATGTGGAAGGGGCGGAAGGCGACACCAGCAAAGCTGATCCCCGGAATTTTTCGGTGGAGGAAATCAATCTGTCTGTTCGGACGACTAACGCTTTAATCCAAAATAATGTCAAAACAGTAAAAGACATTATGGCCATTGGTCGGGATAGTTTGTTTGAAATGAAAGGTTTGGGCGAGCGTGCCCTTACTGAAATTGCCGATAAATTAGACGAATTAGGATTGGAATTTATTTAAACTATGTCGCAAAGACCAAAAGCATCTACCTTCGGCAGAATCAAAAAACGGAGAGAAAGTTTAATCCGCAATTTAGTGTTATCAATTATTTTGTATGAGAAGGTCAACACTACTATTGCTAAAGCTAAAGCTGCTTTGCCGATCGTAGAGAGATTAACCCATCGGGCAAAGAAGGCGGACCTTACTGCTAAACGCTATCTGATGAGCCGATTATATAACAATGAACTGTTGGTCAAGAAATTAATTAAAGAAATTGCTCCTCGTTACGCTAAAAAAACCGGCGGATATTTACGCGTTATCAAACTTAAACCTCGGCCGGGCGATAATGCGCCGATGGCCAGAATAGAATATGTTTAAAAAAACTACTACTAAACGCCCTCTCCGTTCAGAGCTTTCCGAAAAGTGGTATTTGGTAGATGCCGCCGGAAAAACTTTGGGCCGGTTAGCCAGCAAAATTGCCGGTGTTTTAATGGGTAAGGATCAGGCCACTTTTGATCCGGCGGTATTAAATTCTATTAATGTCGTGGTTATCAATGCTGAAGCCATAAAGAT
>JBFZAU010000157.1:0-11312 GCA_041308825.1 Candidatus Omnitrophota bacterium | reverse complement strand
AAAAAACAGATCCGGGAGCATATTTGTTCGCTTTTAGGTATTCGCCAGGAGTTTTTGAATATCAAAGCTAAAACTAATGAAGGCCTGGATGCGGTAGGGCAGGCCTCGGCGATTGCATGCTACGCTACAGCTTCTTTGATTAAGGAGATATAAAATGATTTACTTGACGAATATTTTAATTATTTTATTAGCGATTGCTGCGATGAAACTCATATTGATTTCCGTGTTTTTCTACGCCGATATCCGGGCAGCTCAAAAAAGAGACCCGGCAGCTAAGGGGTTTTTGGAAGTGATGCTGCTTTATCCGGGCCTGCATGCTTTAATTTCTTACCGGATTGCGCATTTCTTTTACCGGATTAAAATATTCTTTGTGGCGCGCCTCATCTCTCAGGTTGCCAGATTTTTTACCGGGATCGAAATCCATCCTGGAGCTAAAATCGGTAAACGCTTTTTTATCGATCATGGCTTAGGAGTGGTAATCGGAGAAACCTCGGTTATCGGAGATGATGTCCTGCTTTATCAGGGCGCAACCTTAGGCGGTACGGGAATCGTTCAGGGCAAGCGCCATCCGACGATTGGCAATAATGTGGTGGTGGGGGCGGGAGCTAAAGTTCTGGGGAATATTACGATTGGCGATAATTCCTATATCGGGGCCAATGCGGTAGTGATTAAGGATGTGCCGGCGAATTCTACGGTCGTGGGTGTACCGGGCAGGATTACCAAACAGGACGGCAAAAAAATCGATACCAGCCTGGATCATGTCCACGTGCTGGATCCGATCATGCAGACTATCGAAGAGCTGCAGGATAGAGTTAAACATTTAGAAAAAAAATAATTTAATCAGCTTGCTTGTTGCAAGGTAAGTAGCGGGTCCTGCTAGGCCAGAAGGACACACCGGCGCAATTCCTATAGGCGCCGGGTGCTGCCGTGTCACCCGCAGAGAATATGGACAATAAAATTTTTATATATAATTCCCTCACCAGAAAAAAAGAAGAATTTATTCCTTTAAAACCTAACGAGGTTAAAATGTATGTTTGCGGGCCGACGGTGTACGATCAGCCGCATATCGGGCATGCCCGCAGCGCTTATATCTTTGATGTCGTCAGGAGATATTTAACTTACCGCGGGTATAAGGTAAAATTTGTCCGTAATGTCACCGATGTTGACGATAAAATTATCAGTAAAGCCCAAACCGAGCTTAAGGAGAAGGATTTAAACAGCGCGGTTAAGGAAGTATCTGCCAAGTACCTCGATCTTTACCATGAAGATATGCGTAGCTTGGGAATCTTAGAGCCGGATGTTGAACCTAAGGCTACCGAATATGTTTGTTCTGATAAGCCCATGATGCAAAAGTTTATCCAGCAATTGATCGATAAAGGCTGCGCTTATGTTGCTGAAGGAGATGTTTATTTTGATATTAAGAAAGCCAAAAGCTACGGTAAATTATCTAACCAGGCACTGGAGAAAATGGAGGCTGGCGCCCGGATTGCGCTGGGCGAAAAGAAGAGGGACCCGCTTGATTTTGCTTTATGGAAATCCGCTAAGCCCGGTGAGCCATCCTGGGATAGCCCCTGGGGAAGAGGCAGGCCCGGCTGGCATATCGAATGCTCGGTGATGAGTTCGGATATTTTAGGGGATGAGTTTGATATTCACGGTGGCGGGATCGATTTAATTTTTCCGCACCATGAAAATGAGATCGCGCAATCCGAAGGCGCGGGGAAAAATTTTGCCCGCTACTGGATGCATCACGGGTTACTGACGATTAACGGGCAAAAGATGGCTAAGTCTTTGGGCAATTTTGTGACGGTGAAAGATTTTTTGCATAAATATGGCCATGCCGATTTATTAAAATTGCTATTTTTGTCTACGCATTATTCCCACCCGGTAGATTATACTGATGATAAAATTCATGAAGCCAGGCAGGCGCTGGACAGGATTTCGATTCTTTGGGGTAAGCTTGGGGTTAATACAGAGAATGCCTTTACCGGTAGAGCTTCCAGCGAGTTAGAGGCTGTTAAAAGTAAATTTATTAACGCGATGGATGATGATTTTAACACCCCGCAAGGGCTGGCTGCGATCTTTGAATTAGTCAGTTTGGCCAATAAGCATCTGGATCAGAAGGAGTTTGCATCCTGCGCCGGAAATATATTATCAGAATTAACAGGTTTATTAGGTTTAAGTATCGGCTCGGCGGTAAATATGGGGACGCTGGATTCCGGCTTGGTGATGCCCGACGTGGAAGTATTAATCCAGGCTCGGAATGAAGCCAGGAAGAATAAGGACTTTAAGAAGTCAGACGAAATCAGAAGGAAATTAGAAGAAGCGGGCTTTGTTCTGGAAGATACCAAAGAGGGGACTACTTGGCGTCGAAAGTTATAGCGGGTGACTGCCGAGACGTATTCGGGGGACACAATACTTAATTCGAATTAAGTATTGTGTCCCCCGAATACAACACTCGCTGCGAAACTTGTCAGCCTCATTTAAACAGCAAGGTGCCATCGACTATAGACTATAGTCGATCGACCAGTTAGATTTTAAGGATTAATTATGCAAGGCAAATTCATCACATTCGAAGGTTCCGAAGGCTGCGGGAAAAGTACGCAGTCAGAGATGCTCTTTACTTATCTTAAAAGCAAGGGCGAAAAGGTGATTTATTTGCGCGAGCCCGGCGGAGTAAAATTAAGCGAGGATATCCGCCTGATACTGCTTGATCCTAAGAGCAAGATTGGCCCCGAAGCTGAAACCTTGCTTTATATGGCGGCGCGAGCGCAAGTAGTTCAAGAAATAATTAAGCCGGCGCTCGAAGAAGGCAAGACTATAGTTTGCGACCGTTTCCTTGATTCAACCATCGCTTATCAGGGTTACGGATTAGGGGTAGATATTAAATTAATCAAGATCATGGGTGATTTCGCTACTCAAGGCATCAAGCCTGATTTGACTATTTTGCTGGATTTACCGGTTGAGAAGGGGCTGGAATGCCGTAATGGCTGCCAGGATCGTATTGAACAGCGAAGTTTAAGCTATCATGAAAAGGTTCGCCAGGGGTACTTGGCGCTGGCCAATCAGGACCCGCAGAGAATTAAAGTGGTAAAGGTCATGGCGGATAAATCTAAGACCCAGGAATTAATCAGGGAGATTGTCAGTGCGCTTCGATGAGATTCTTGGCCAAGAGAGAGCTTTAGGTATTATTCAAGCCTGCTTGAAAAATAACCGCTTTTCCGGCGCCTATCTTTTCAGCGGGCCGGAGGCAATCGGTAAAAAAATGGCGGCTAAAATTACGGCCGCAGCCCTTAATTGCCAGAATGAATTAAATCCGCCCTGCGGTTCATGCAGCAGTTGTTTAAAAATCCAAAAAGATGAGCATCCGGATTTACACATTATTCAAAACGGCCAGGCACAAATTAAAATCGAAGATATCCGGGGGATCTTAAAGCAGGCTAATCTGCGCCCTTATGAAGGCAAGGCGACGGTTTTTATCATCGATAACGCGCATAAATTGAATATCGAAGCGGCCAATTCCTTGCTTAAAGTTTTGGAGGAACCGCCGGCGAATGTAGCGATTATTTTAGTTACCCATAAACCGCAAAGTATTATCAAAACCGTACTTTCCCGCTGTAGAATGGTTAAATTCGCTTGCCTGCCCCGGGCGCGCTTAGAAGAGGTGCTGACAAAAAATTATGCCTTAGATAAAGCCATAGCGCATTTTCTGGCCTATTATGCCGAAGGCCGGCTGGGCTTGGCTTTACGGTTAAAAGATGAACCTCTGCTGCAGGAGAAGAATAAAATCTACGATAATTTTCTTTCCGCCAAACCGCTAGACCGTAATATAACCGGGCAGAGCAAGGAACAGCTGCATACTGCTTTAAATATTCTCGCCTCCTGGTTTCGGGATGTTTATTTAGTTAAAGCAGGGATAAGCGAGAAGGAGGCAATTAACGCCGATCGACAAACCGATTTACTAAAAGCCGCCGGCCAATATTCTTATAAGCAGCTGGATGAGATCATCTGGGCCATCGGAGAAAGTGCGCTGTATTTAGAAAAGAATATTAACAGTAAATTACTGGTGCATAATTTAGGAGCGCAACTATGGAAGGCATGATTTTAGTGCAACTTAATAATTCCGGGGTGGTGCAGTTTTATCAGGCCGGAAATTTGGTTTTAAAAGTGGGTGATTATGTGATTGTCGAGCATGACCGGGGGCTGGATTGCGGCTGTGTGATCCCGATGTGCCAGGCGCATTGCCACGCTGAGGATGCCCCTAAGGAGCCGCTTAAAAAAGTGATCCGTCTGGCCAAAGAAAACGACCTTAAGCAGGTCTCGGATAATGCCGCCCGTGCCAAGGAGGCATTTTGCGCTTGCGAAAAAAAGATCCTGGAGCATAAATTGGATATGAAGCTGGTCAAGGCGGAGTATTCTTTCGACCGCTCAAAGATCTTGTTTTATTTTACTTCCGACGGCCGAGTGGATTTCCGTAATCTGGTCAAAGATTTAGCCAAAGTTTTTAAGGCCCGTATCGAATTAAGACAGATCGGGGTCCGGGATGAAGCCAGGCTTTTCGGGGGGTATGGTTCCTGCGGCAGAGAACTTTGCTGCCGGAAATTCCTGAAGGATTTTGAGCCGGTGACGATCAAAATGGCCAAAGAGGAAGGCCTGCCGCTTAATCCTCCGAAAATCTCCGGCCTTTGCGGCAGATTAATGTGCTGTTTATCTTACGAGTATGAAACTTATAAGATACTTTCTAAAGGCCTGCCCCGGGAAGGCGAACATTTAAATACTCCCGAGGGGAAAGGCAAAGTGATTAGCGTAAATGTTTTTAAGCGCATGGTTACCGTGGAGCTGGATGAAGGCGGCTATGTGGAAGTAAGCTATAAGGAAAAAGAACATTATGCCTGATAAATTTTATATCACTACCCCGATTTATTATGTCAACGGTTCCCCGCACATCGGGCATTCCTATACGACAATCGCCGCGGATGTTTTAAGCCGTCATTACCGCCGCCGCCTGGGCAAAGACAATGTCCGTTTCTTAACCGGCACCGATGAACACGGCCAGAAGATCCAGAAGGCCGCCGACGCCGCCGGATTATCCGCGCAAGCCTTTGTGGATCAAACCAGCCAGAAATTCAGAAACCTCTGGCAAGCCTTGAATGTTTCTTATGACGATTTTATCCGCACTACCGAAGAGCGCCATACCAAGGTGGTACGAAAATGCCTGGAGATCCTTTATAAAAAAGGGGATATTTATGCCGGTAAATATGAGGGGCTTTATTGCACGCCCTGTGAAGTATTCTGGCTGGAAGATCAGGCGGTTGGGGGATTATGCCCGGATTGCCAAAGGCCGGTTGAGAAGATTGTGGAAACCAATTACTTTTTTAAATTATCTAAATACCAGGCATGGTTGGTCGGATTGCTTAAGCAAAAACCCGATTTCATTAAGCCGGCCAGCCGCTATGAGGAGACGTTAAGATTTTTGGAGCTGAATAAATTAAATGATTTATGCATCTCCCGGCCCAAGGAGCGTTTAAGTTGGGGGATACCGTTACCTTTTGCTCCGGAGCATGTCACCTATGTCTGGTTTGACGCTTTGATTAATTATATCAGCGCTGTCGGCCAATTCGATGCGCAGGATAAATATCATTCTGATTGGTGGCCGGCAAACCTGCATTTAATGGCTAAGGATATTTTAAGGCAGCATACGGTTTATTGGCCGATTATGCTGCGGGCTTTGGAGATTGACCTGCCGGAAAAAGTTTTTGCTCACGGCTGGTGGATGATTAATCAGGATAAAATGTCTAAATCCCGCGGTAACGTGGTCAATCCCCTGGAGATGATCGAACAGTTCGGCCTGGATGCCTACCGGTATTTTCTTCTGCGGGAGGTTCCTTTTGGTTTAGACGGCAGCTTCTCGACGGAGGGGATGATTAAGCGCTATAACAGCGATTTAGCCAATGACCTGGGTAACCTGGTTTATCGGACGCTGACGATGGTGGAAAAATATTTTAACGGTAATATTCCCGATCTTAATCTTAATCAGCTGGCAAATAACCAAAAAACAGAGGAGATCCTGGCTAAGATCCAAGGTTTAGGTGCTTGTGTGGATTCAGCTTTAATCCAGCATAATTTTAGCTTGGCTTTAGAAATGATCTGGGAGTTAATTGGCCTGGCGAATAAACATGTTGAGGAAACTAAGCCCTGGAACCTGGCTAAAGAGAATAAAGAGGATGAACTGAAAAGATTCATCCGGTTGTTGGTCGATGCAATAAGGGCAGTAGCCCAGCAGTTGGAGATTTTTATCCCCCAGACTGCCGCAGCAATTAAAGAACAGTTTGCCGGCGATGAGGTTAAAAAAGGAAATCCGCTGTTCCCTCGAATTGAAACTAAATAATAAAAGCCCATCATGCTGATTGATACACATTGCCATCTTGATTTTGCCGATTTCAAAGAAGATCTGGCGCAGGTGATTGAGCGTGCCGAGGCCGCCGGAATAAATTATTTTATCAATCCCGGTTCTACCTTAGAGTCTTCTCAAGCAGCCGTTCTTTTGGCCGGCCGTTACCCGCAAATTTACGCGGCGGTAGGGGTGCATCCGCATGATGCCGATACATTTGACGCAAACGCCTCGGTTCATCTGGAAAAATTGGCCGGCCGGGAAAAGATCGTAGCCATCGGCGAAACCGGCCTGGATTATTACCGCAACCTGTCTTCCCAGGAAAACCAGCGGCAGGCTTTTTTAAAACAAATCACCTTAGCTAAACAGCTAAACCTGCCTTTGATTATTCATTGTCGCCAAGCTGAAAGCGAAACCCTGGAGATTTTAAAAAACCATATGCCTTTAGCGGCAGTGGTACATTGTTTTTCCGGCAGTGAGGATTTTTTAAAAGGGTGCCTGGACTGCGGTTTTTATATTTCTTATACCTGTAATATCACTTATCCCAAAGCCCAGGGTTTAAGAGAGACGGTGAAACTGGTGCCGCCGGATAGATTAATGCTGGAGACCGATGCCCCCTATTTGTCGCCGGAGGGTTTTCGGGGTAAGCGTAATGAACCGGCGCAGATTAAATTATTGGCTCAAGCAGTTAGCTTGATCTTGGGGGTGAGTTTGGCAGAGGTTGCCGCGCAAACTACTCAAAATGCCAGAAATTTTTTTAAACTATGATAAAGGCCAGGGTTTCGGTAGTAAAATGCGATAATTATGAAAGCCAGGCGGTTGAGCAGGCAGTTAGGAATTCGCTGGCACTTGTCGGCGGGGTTAATGTTTTTATTAAGCCGGGCTCCAAGGTCCTGGTTAAACCCAACCTGCTTCTTCCTAAGGGGCCGGAGTATGCGATCACTACGCACCCGCAGGTCCTGCGGGCGGTAATTAAGATCCTTAAGGAAGAAGGTTGTAAAATTATCGTTGGTGACGGCCCCAGCGTTTGGGGGCAGTACATTCAAAACGTGGATGAGGTTTACGCAGGCACCGGAATAAAACAAGTTTGTCAGGATGAGGGGGTGGAGTTGGTTAGATTCGATAAACGCCGGATGCGGCAGAAATTCCCATTAACTACTTATCTTGACGAATGCGACCATTTGGTTAGCCTGCCTAAGTTTAAAACCCATGAAATGACTTTGATCACCGGGGCGGTGAAGAACCTGTTTGGCCTGGTTTCCGGGACCTTCAAAACCGAACTGCACAAAAATTATTTTGTTCCTGAAGAATTCTCTAAAATCCTGGTTGATATTTATGCTGAGGCTAAGCCCAGCTTGACGATTATCGACGGGATATTGGCAATGGAGGGTGATGGGCCGGCAACCGGCGGTACCCCGCGCCATTTAGGGCTTTTATTAGCGGGAGCTGATTGCGTGGCGCTGGATACGGTGATGGCCAGGATCATGGGGGTTAACCCGCAGGATGTTTTAACCATTAAAGAAGCCGCCCGGCGTAACTTAGGGGAAAGCGATTTGAGTAAAATAAAGATCGAAGGGGAAGATTTAAGCCAATTAAAGATCCGTCCGTTTACCCTGCCTAAAAATTCAGCCAGATTAACTAACTTGCCGCCTTTAGTGCAAAAAATGTTTAAGTCTTTAGTCAGGTATTATCCTTATTCGCTGTATTTAAAATGTACTCATTGCGGTCACTGCGTTAAGGTGTGCCCTAAACAGTGCATTAGCCTTTCCGCCATAAATCGTGGCGGATCCGCCAAGTTCTTTGGCGGAAAAAGAAGAGGGATCGTTATAGATTATAAGAAATGTATCGCTTGTTTCTGCTGCCAGGAGTCATGTCCGGAGGCAGCGATTGGAGTAAAGAAGAGCCTATTGGCTAAGTTAATAGGGTTATAATAAATATGAATATTCGCACAATAAACTTGGTAAACGGTAAGATAAGGATAATCGATCAGAGTAAGCTTCCGCTTAAGCTGGTCTATATTGATATCGGCACCTTGCCAAAGCTTTGGAGGGCGATTAAGATTATGCAGGTGCGGGGTGCTCCGGCTTTGGGTGCGGCAGCGGCTTTAGGTATGTATTTAGGAATTAAAAATTGTCGTGGCGGTGACCGGGGAGCATTTAACCGGAAGCTAAAGGCCTGTGCAAAATATATCGGCAGTTCTCGCCCTACCGCCAGGAATTTATTCTGGGGGATAGAGCAGGTATTGTCCGTGGCGCAAGCCGATCAAAAACAGCCGGTGGTTAAAATGAAGCAGGCCATTTTAGCCAAAGCTTTAAGGATTATGCGCCAGGATATGGCGGCTTGCCGTAAGATCGGAACCTACGGAGCCAGGCTGCTTAGAAAAAACAGCCGGGTTTTAACGATTTGTAATGCCGGGATACTTGCTACGATCGATTACGGAACGGCCTTGGGGATAATTTATTCTGCGGCTGCTGCCGGGAAAAAAATAAAAGTTTATGCTTGCGAAACCCGTCCGCTTTTACAGGGGGCACGTTTATCCGCCTGGGAGTTAGCCCGCAAGAGAGTAGATGTGACGATAATCGCCGATAATACCGCCGCTAAATTAATGCGCGATGGTTGCATCGATGCGGTAATTACCGGAGCCGACCGGATTGCCTCCAATGGGGATGCGGCCAATAAGATTGGCACCTTGAATCTGGCGGTTTTGGCTAAATACCACCGTATACCTTTTTATATTGCCGCGCCTAAAAGTACATTTGATTTAACGATCGCAAGCCAAAAAGAGATTAAGATAGAAATGCGTAAAGCTTGCGAAGTGACCAGCATCTTATCTAAAAAGGAAGTCGCTCCTGCCAAGGCTTGCGCGCTTAATCCGGCTTTTGATATTACTCCGCACCAGCTGATTGGCGCGCTGGTTACCGATTACGGCGTGATCCGTAAAGTCAACCCGGATAATATCAGGAAAATCCTAAAGGAAAATTAAATGTTTTTAAACCAGATTGGGGAATTCGGATTAATCAAAAGATTTCAAAAACAGATTAAAGTTAACTCTCGCGTAATTGTCGGCAGCGGGGATGATTGCGCGGTGCTTAAATTCAATCAGCAATTTGATCAGTGATTTACCTGCGATATGATGGTGGAGGGTGTAGATTTTTACAAAAATACACCACTGGAGCTAGTCGGTAGAAAATCCCTGGCTGTCTCAATTAGCGATATTGCCGCCTGCGGAGGTATTCCTGAACATGCGGTAGTCTCCCTGGGATTACCCAAGCGGATGCAAGTCAAACAGGTTGATCGGCTGGCCAAAGGTATTTTTAAACTGGCTAAAGGTTTTGGCATTAATATTGTGGGGGGGGATATTTCGGCTGCCGACAAGCTGGTGATTGATGTAAGCATGCTGGGATTAGTTAAAAAGAATAATCTTTGTTTACGCAAAGGGGCTAAAGTAGGGGATCTGCTGATGGTTACCGGAGAGCTGGGGGGATCGATTAAAGGTAAACATTTAAATTTTACGCCGCGCCTGAAAGAAGCGCAATTTTTAGTGAATAATTTTAAGATTAATGCAATGATCGATATTTCCGACGGCTTGGCGGCTGATTTAGGGCATATCCTGAAACAGAGCAAGGTGGGTGCGGTTTTATACGAAAGCCTGATTCCGCTAAGCAAGCAGGCGCGCGATACTCAGGATGCGCTTTGTTCAGGGGAGGAGTTTGAGCTGCTTTTTTGCGCGCCACGTGAACAGGCTAGCAAGATTATTAAAAGCACAAAATACCGTTTTCAACTGATCGGTGAAATTATGCCGCAATCATTCGGGGCCAGATTAATTAATTATAAAAACAGATATTTGCGGTTATTGCCCAAGGGTTACCGTCATTTTTAATATTTGAGAATTGAATTAATGGAAATCATCTCTGCTTCGGTTAATCAGACATTGCAGCTTGGTAAAAAAATTGCCGCGCATTTACGCGGGGGGGAGATTATCCTTTTGTCGGGTGCGTTGGGGGCGGGTAAGACGGTTTTAGCCAAAGGCATTGCTTTAGGGTTAGGGATTGATAAAAATGAGGTAGTCAGCCCGACCTTTATTTTGTTGCGGCTGTATCCGGGCAGGCTTTTATTGCAGCATTTCGATTTTTACCGGATTAAAACTCCCCAGGAGATTATGGGTTTAGGTTACCAGGAGTATTTGTATTCCGAGGGAGTTTCGGTGATCGAGTGGCCCCAGCGTTTAAAATTTCTCTTGCCAAAGGAATTTTTACAGATTAAGCTGACCCTGGCGGCCGATAAGCGCAGGAAATTGAAGTTTAGCGCTTGCGGGAAAAAATATAAAAAGTTATTGGATAAAATAAATGAAAATCTTAGCCATTGATACGACTACGGCGCGGCTCTGCCTGGGCTTACAGATTGAGAGTAAATTTTACGAATACAGTTTGCAAACCGGCAGGTTGCTTTCGACAGTACTTGTTCCGACGATCAAACGCCTGTTGGATACGTTAGGGCTGAGCGTTGGCGATCTTGATTATTTTGCCTGCGGTTTGGGTCCGGGTTCATTTACCGGCATGCGGATTGGTTTGGCGACGATTAAAGGCTTGGCGGTGGCCAGGAATAAACCGGTTGTGGGTATAGCGACTTTGGATATTTTAGCCAAAAACGCCCCGCGTAGTGACCGTTTGATTGTTACCGCGCAAGATGCCAAAAGATCGCTGATTTACTGCAGCGCTTATCGGTATGAGCAGGGCAACCTAAAACGCAAGTTGCCGTATTTACTGTTAAGTTTGGATGAATTTGTAAAAAAATTTCCCCGCAGAAGCGTGATCCTGGGGGACGCGGTCGCTTTATACCGAGATGTTTTTTTAAACCGGATTAAGGATCTTGTGCTTTTGGATAAGGATTATTGGAATTTATCCGGGCACAGCCTTATGGAGTT
>JBFZAU010000156.1:0-5969 GCA_041308825.1 Candidatus Omnitrophota bacterium | reverse complement strand
AGCGGCGAATAAGATCCTCCACCGCCGAAAGCGAGATCGTGACCTGGCCGCTGGAGGTAGTAAAAGCAATAGTCCTTTCCCGTTGAAATTTACCTAAAGTAGCCTGGGCAAATGAAAAACTGATCAGGATTAAAAGTAACCCGGATAAACCCATAATCACCCTGGAATTGTGGCTGCTTTGAGCAAAAACCAGTAAATGATTAACGTCACCGGGTAAAAGAATATTAAAAGCAAGAATGATCAACGCAAAACCGATCAGCATAATCACCATGGAGTAAAATATAATCCCGAAAACAGTAAAAAATTTCATGGCTTAACCCCTTTCTATGCCCCGCACATTTACATTAATTTCTTTAATCGAAAGATTGCTCATTTTTTCCAAAGCCAGGCGGACATTATCCTGAACCCGGTTCGCCACTTCCGGAATATTGTAGCCGTATTTAATAATCAGCGGGATCTCCACTTTCACTTCTTCATTTTTGGAAATCTCCACCTTGATTGCCGAAAAAATCTTTTTACCGATAAATTCAGCCAGTCCGCTTTTTAGATCGTGCCCCACCCTTTTCACCCCTTCGATTTCACCGGCGGCAATCGCCGAGATGGAAGAAATGACATTTTTATGAATCCTTAAAATACCTAATTCATTGCGCGATTCGTCACGGTTCATTTATTCACCCTTACTTTCATTAGCCAAAAGATCCTGCACAAAATGTGTCGAGATATCCCCTTTCTTAAATAACGGATTATCCATTAATCTTAAATGAAAGGGTATGGTCGTCTTAACCGGAGCAATATGAAATTCGCTTAAGGCCCGGCGCATAGTTTTAATTGCTTCATGGCGGTTATGGCCGTAAACGATCAGTTTAGCCAGTAAAGAATCGTAATAAGGCGGTACTTCATAGCCGGCGTAAAGATGGGTATCCACCCGGACATTGGGCCCTCCGGGTAAAATCAAAGATTCAATTTTCCCGGGTGAAGGCATAAAGTTATTTTCCGGGTCTTCCGCGTTAATCCGGCATTCGATCGCCGCACCGCGCAGTTGCACGTTATCCTGGTTAAATCTAAGCTTTTCGCCGGCGGCCACCCGGATCTGCTCCTTGATCAGGTCGATTCCCGTAACCATCTCGGTAACCGGATGTTCCACCTGAATCCGGGTATTCATTTCCATAAAATAAAAATTCCCGGTTTTTTCATCAAGTAAAAATTCGATCGTACCGGCGGAAACATAATTAACCGACTTCATCCCCTTTAAAACCATTTCCCCTAATTTCTTGCGCATCTTGCTATCCACCACCGGCGAAGGAGACTCCTCCAACAGCTTTTGGTGCCGGCGCTGAATACTACAATCCCTTTCACCTAATTGAATAACGTGGCCGGCCCGATCGGCGATAATCTGGACTTCGATATGGCGGGGACGTTCGATATATTTTTCGATATAAACGCTGGAGTTGCCGAAATTTGCCTCGGCTTCGGTCTGAGCAGTCAAAAGGCTAGAGATCAAGGTCAGGTCATTATGGCAAATCCGCATTCCTTTACCTCCGCCTCCGGCAGCGGCTTTAATAATTACCGGATATCCGATAAGCTTAGCGGTTTTTAATGCTTCCTCTTTACTCTTCACAATTGCCCGGCTTCCCGGGACAATCGGTAATCCCGCTTTCTGCATCGTGGTGCGTGCGGCCATCTTATCCCCCATCAAACGCATATTTTCCGGAGTAGGTCCGATAAAAGTAATTTTACAGGAGGCGCAGATCTCGGCAAAGTGGGCGTTTTCGGCTAAAAAACCATAACCGGGGTGAATCGCTTCCACGTCGGTAATCTCGGCGGCGCTGATAATCGCGGGAATATTTAAATAACTATTGGCGGAGGATGCCTGCCCGATACAGATCGCTTCGTCGGCGAAGCGCACATGCAGGCTGTTGCGGTCGGCCTGGGAAAAGACCGCCACGGTACGGATGCCCATTTCATGGCAGGCACGAATTATTCTTAAGGCGATTTCGCCTCGGTTGGCGATGAGAATTTTAGAAAACATTTAATTTAATCCCGCGATTTTTTAAAACTATCCTTGGCAGGATGCTTAAAGCGGGTCAATAAGGAACAAGGATTGGCCGAACTCCACCGGCTCGGCGTTATCAACTAATATCTCAAGAATCTTTCCTCTGATTTCGGATTTAATTTCGTTCATTAGTTTCATCGCTTCGATAATGCAGATTACCTGGCCCGGCTCGATCTGCTGGCCGACTTCGACATAAGGCGGGGCTTCCGGGTTAGGTGCGCGGTAAAAAGTCCCCACCATCGGAGACTTGATTTCGACAGTTTTAATGACAATTTTTTCTTCTACGGGGAGAGCGTTTTGCGAATTAACTCCGGGAGCAACCGGCCCCTGCGCGGCGGCCGGAATGATTAGCGGAGACTGTGCCCCCTCGAATCCGGTAGCGGTCTTTTTGAGGCGGATACGCATATCATCCTTCTCCACCTCCAGTTCGGCAAGGCCGTTTTCGTTCATCAAATTTATCATTTCCTTGATTTCTTTAATGTTCATTTAAAAGCTCCTCTTAGTTAATCCTCTCGACATAGGTACCGCCGGTACGCGTATCAACCTTGATTTTATCTCCGATATTAATAAACAAAGGGACCTGGATTACTGCTCCGGTGTCAACCGTGGCCGGTTTATTCCCGCTTTTTGATGAATCGCCTTTAAACCCCGGCTCGGTCTCCGTAACCGTAAATTCGATAAAATTAGGCAAGTTAACGTATAAAGTAGCCCCTTTATAAAAATACCCCATAATCTCCAGATTGTCTTTTAAAAGTTTGGCTTTAGCGCCGATAATATCCTCGGATATGGCAATCTCTTCGAAGTTTTCGGTATCCATAAAATGGAACATCCCGCCGCTGGAATACTGATACTGCAGATCCCGTTCTTCAACGTAAGCTTCATCGATCTTTTCTTCCCCGCGCCAGGTCTTTTCCTGGATGGCGTCATTCTTCAGGTTACGCAAGCGCGCCCGCACAAATGCCGCGCCCTTGCCGGGCTTGACATGCTGGGCATCAATGCACATATAAACTTCACCTTCAACCAATACCGTTACCCCTGATTTAATTTCATTAATCCCCAGTGCCACTGATCACCTCGCAGCCTTTAGTTGTTATTAAAACCATGTCCTCAATTCTAATGCCGAACTTACCCGGCAAATATATCCCCGGTTCTACCGTAAACACCATACCCGGCTTAAGCGCGCTTGCCTCCCGGCCGGAAATCTGGGGGGCCTCATGCACCTCTAATCCGAAACCATGGCCCAGGTTATGGGTAAAATTACCGCCATAACCCTGGGAAATAATGTAATCCCGCGCAACCCTATCAATTTCAGCTATTTCAGCGCCAGGACGGATCTTTTTAATCGCCAGCTCCTGCGCCTTGCGCACAATATCATAAACCTTGCGCACAAGAAGATTTATTTTACCCAAAAACAAAACCCTTGTCAAGTCAGATTTATACCCTTCATAATCTACCCCCAGGTCAATTAACACCGGCTCCCCTTTTTTAAGCTTTCTTGAGCCAGAAAGGTGGTGCGGCTGGCTGGAGTTGGGCCCGGCCGCTACGATAATGTCGAATGCCGCGCATCTGGCCCCCCGGTATCTGATGAAACGCTCAAGTTCACCCGCAATTTCAATTTCTCTAGCCCCCGGAAGAATAAACCGCCTGATATACCCTAAGGCTGAATTTGTAATCCTGGCAGCTTGACGCAATTTCATGATCTCCTGGGCATCTTTAACCTGCCTTTTATCTTCAACTATGCTATGCGTAGGAATTAAATCAAACTTGGCGGCACTATACTCCTTAATTTTGGCGAATTCCGCGTAAGGCAGGTGCCTTTCTTCAAAACCCACCCGATTTAATCCCAAACGGTGAATCTCCCCGGCGATACGCTTAAAAACAAAACCATTGCATTCACAAAGCACAGCCTTGCCTTTTAAGAACGCCTTGGCCTCTTCGGTATAGCGGGCATCGGTAAAATAGATATTCTTTTTTGGGGAAATTAAAAGGTAGGCGTCGCGGCTTAAGGATTCCGTCAAATATGAAATATTGGCCGGTAAACTTACCAATAAAGCATCTAAATTTCTGGATTTTAAGGTAAGATATGTACTTTTTAAACGGGATTGCATCCCGCACCTGCTTTCTTATTCAGTTTCTGAAACCTGATAAAATTTGAATATTCGGTAGGTGCGGGATTCATTTCGAGGAAATTAAATCCAGCAAAGCCGCCAGGCCTAAAATATAGCTGTTGACCCCAAAACCCAGGATAGTACCGCTAGCTACCGGGCTAATCAGGGATTTATGCCTAAACGACTCACGGGCATAAATATTTGAAAGATGGACCTCGACAACCGCCAGGCCGCAAGCAGCCACGGCATCCCGGATGGCTACACTGGTATGGGTATAAGCCGCCGGGTTAATCAGGATTGCGCAAAATTTATTCGTTTTCGCTTTCCCGATCAAATCCACAATCTGGCCTTCATGATTGGATTGTTTAATTACCAAAGCAACTTTATGTTTCTTAGCATTAACTTTCAACTTCTGATTGATTCCCGCTAAAGTCAGATGCCCGTAGATACCCGGCTCCCGAGTCCCTAAAAGATTCAGATTAGGCCCGTGAATAACTAATATTTTTTTCACCCCACACCTTCCATTCTATTTCTTAGTTTTAAAACCCTACACCTTCTAATGCTCGGCTACAAAAAAAGGTGTGGGGTTCATTCGGCTTCATCAATCAGCATTACCGGAACCCCCGCACGCAACGGGTATTTCTTTTTGCATTTCTTGCAGACAATCTTACGCTTAACTAATTTTACATCCCCTTTACAGGCCGGGCAACATAATATGTCTAAAAGGAGCTTATCGATCATTTTTGAGGATTTTCTTCTTTAGCCAGATAAGCAACCCTTAATTCGTAAAGCAAATTCTCTAAAAGCGCAGCTTCCTCCTGGTCTAAGTTATTTTTGGTTTTTTCCTGCAGCATCCCCAAAGTATCGATCAGAAATTTAGCCTGGGCTAAATCGGCTTCGGTTTTGCCGGTAGCCGGATTAGCCATGTGGCCTAAAGCAATCGAGGCCTGAATAGCTAAAGTCGTGACAAAAAATTTAAAATCGGCTTGCGGTGGGGCAAACTCCCCCTCAACCTGAGGCTTAGCCTTTTCCTGCTCTACCTTTTCTTTCCAACTTTCATCCACCTTCTTTTTTATTTCATCCATAGCCCTAACTGATTGTGATTCCGGCGTAGCCCACCACACTGTTGAAATCGCCGTCGGGAGAATCGCCGCTGGTTTGGTATTTAATTAGTTTCGCATTTTTTGCCCCTAAAGCTTTGGCGGCTTTGAGTAAAACCGCTACCGGGGCAAAACCGCACATTGAGATTTTCGACGCCTCTACCCGCTTTTGAAGCTCCTGTTCATCTAAAGCTAAGATTGCCTCGATCGCTAAACTGTCTTTAATCTTAGCGCTGGCCTGCGGCTCATAATGGGTTAAATCGGAGCTGGCGACCAAGGTTACCTTATCCTGAAGGTTATTTTCGATAATCACCGCGGCTAAATCTTCTCCCAGGGCGCCAAGCCTGGTTAAATCATCGGTGGCGATAATAATCGGTACGATCTTAAAATCATTCCGGACAGATTGCAGGATCGGTAACTCTACTTCCAATGAATGCTCATTGAGATGCGCTAAAACATCATTCTTTAAATACCGGGATTTATCTAAGAACCGATCGGCCAATTGGCGGTTGATTTCCAGGTTGCCCAAAGGAGTCTGCCAAATACCTTGCGGCATAATACTAAAAACCGCGCCCATCCCCGTATGGTTGGGGCCTAAAAGCACAACCGTATCCTGAATTTTGATTGCCGCGGCGGTTTGGCAAGCAACCCCGCCGGAGTAAACATATCCGGCATGCGGTAGAATACATCCGATCACCTTTTGTTTCG
>JBFZAU010000155.1:0-8177 GCA_041308825.1 Candidatus Omnitrophota bacterium | reverse complement strand
TACACATCCGGTGAAGTTGGCTTAAGTTGCAAGACTTTTAAAAGATACTCGATGGCCTTAGGATAGTCCCCTTGGGATTGGTAGATAGAGGCCAGATTGCTGTACGCATCCGGTGAAGTTGGCTTAAGTTGCAAGACTTTTAAAAGATACTCGATGGCCTTAGGATAGTCCCCTTGAGACTGGTAGATAGAGGCCAGATTGCTGTACACATCCGGTGAACTTGGCTTAAATTTAAGATATTCCTCATAAGATTCGATTGCTTTCGGATAATCACTCTGAGACTGGTAGATCGAGCCCAAGGTAAGATAAATCCCGATTGCATTGGGAAAGAATTGAAGTTGCTTGCGGTAAAATTCTATCGCTTTCGGATAATCGCCTTGGGCTTCATAAGCTGAAGCCAGCCTCTCGTAAGCGTCCATAGAGTTAGGATAAAGTCTGAGATATGCTTGATAATACTCCAAAGCCTTATCATATTCGTTCTGGGATTGATAGATCGAACCTATGGAGCTGTAGACGTCAGCAGAGTTAGGATAAAGTCTAAGATATGCTTGATAATACTCCAAAGCCTTATCATATTCGTTCTGGGATTGATAGATCGAACCTATGGCGCTGTAGACGTCAGCAGAGTTAGGATAAAGCTGGAGGTGCTTGCGGTAATATTCTATCGCCTTATCATATTTGTTCTGGGATTGATAGATCGAACCCAAAGCTTTATAAACATCCGCGGAGTTAGGGCGCAGCTGGAGATATTTATGGAAATATTCTATGGCTTGAGAATAATCATTTTGGGATTGGTAGATCAGCCCTAAAGTGTTATAAACATCAGCGGAATTAGGATAAAGCTCCAGGTATCTCTGATAGCATTCTATGGCTTTAGAATAGTTACCCTGGGATTGATAAGCTGTAGCCAAGGTACCGTAGGCATCCGCGGAACCGGGATAAAACTCCAGGTATTTCTGAAAAAATTCTATCGCCTTAGGATAGTCGTTCTGAGATTGATAGGCCAAACCCAAAGTTTTATATACATCCGCGGCATTGGGGTTAAGTTGGAGGTATTCTTGGTAGCATTCTATGGCTTTAGCATAGTTATTTTGAGCTTGATAAATCGAGCCTAAAGCGTTGTAGGCCTCCGCGGAACCGGGATAAAGTTCCAGGTATCTCTGAAAACATTCGATGGCCTTAGGATAGTCCCCTTGGGATTGGTAGGCTGAGGCCAAAGTATTATACATATCCGCGGAGTTAGGGCGCAGCTTAAGGTATTTCTGAAAATATTCTATAGCTTTAGGATAGTTATTCTGGGCTTGATAGATTAACCCCAGCGCGTTATAGGCATCGGCGATTCTGGGATTGAACTGCAGGGCCTTTAAAAAACAATCGACCGCCTTAGGATAGTTATTCTGGGATTGATAGATCGCCCCCAGAGTATTATAGGTATCTGCGGAATTAGGATAAAGCTCCAGGTATTTTTGATAATATTCTATCGCCTTGGGATAATCGTGCTTTATCTGATAGACTGCACCCAGGCCGCTATAGGCATCGGCGGATCTGGGATTACACTGCAGGGCCTTTAAAAAACAATCGACCGCCTTAGAATAGTTATTCTGGGATTGATAGATCGCCCCCAGAGTATTATAGGTATCTGCGGAATTAGGATAAAGCTCCAGGTATTTTTGATAATATCCTATCGCTGCAGAATAGTCGCCTTGAAACCGATAGATCGACCCCAGAGAACTATAGGCATCCCCAGGGTTAGGGGCAAGTTGAATAAACTTTTGGTAATACTTAACGGCATTATTAAAATCTTCTACTTTATTATATACTTCCGCCAAGCGGGAAACAGCATTAACTGAGACCGGATTTATTTTAAGAACCTTGGCAAAAACTTTAATTGCTTTATGGTAATCTCCGCTCAACACATAGAGATCGCCTAAATTCAAGAGAACATCGATATCCTCCGGAGCCAAAGCCAGGCTCTCTTCATACAGTCCGATTGCCTGCTGGTATCTGGCCGCGCTTTTAAATTTGTCGATAATCCTAGTATAAGGCTGGCTAGGTTTAGAAAAAGGCGTTTTTACGCATTCTTTGGAGCCAAAGACATCTTTCCGGAAATCTTGCAGGGAACAAAGTTCACCGCCGGAACCGCTTAACGCATAATACCGAATCATCTCGAAGAGCGTCCAAAGATGCTCTTCTTCCTCCAGGGCGTTAAGCTTAAATGGCTCGATCTCGATTACAACTGCCTGGTCAAAAAATTTTGCCTTTTTTAACCGTTCGACATTTCTTTGGTTATACCAAAGGTTACTTATCGTCACAGCGGTATAGGCCAGGCAAACGTATGCCACTAAGCCGCATAATAAATACCTGAGGAATGTCGACAGCTGCTTAGCCTGCCCGGAAAAATGCGCTGACCATTGTTTTATCCCTAAATAACAGATTCCCGCGAATAAAAACAATAGCGGTAAACAAACAGCAAGTTTTAAACCAACATCCTGCGGCACTAAAAAGATCCCCCCTAAATGCCTTAATACGCTGCATCTTGCAAGCAGAGACGGTTCTTGGGCGATATAAAACCAATCTAATCCCGCTACGAACTCCGCAACAATCAGCATATGCCAGCCGATAAAAGCAACTACCAGGCAAACTAAAGCGGCTAACCAGCTCCGGCGCAGCTGCCAGCAGTTACCGAAGAGCAGGACAAAAACAGGAAACTCCGCGAGCAATAAACGCAGGCTTAAAGTATCTCCGCCGGGGCTGTAAATCCTACCGATGAGGGCTATTTTAATAAATGCGTAAACGGCTAACCCGGTCAACAGGATATTTTGCAGCAATCTTTTTTCCCCCCGGTCATTGCGGATAACCTGGATGATGGCCAGAATAAAACCCAGCAAGCACAACCAAAGAATCGGAGAGGTATATACAATACCCCGGTAGGGATTAAAAAGGCCGTCAAAATAATAACTGGTCTTGTAACGTAAAGAAGACGCAAAGTAAATTACTTCTTCTAAATGCAAGACCCCATACTTAAAATAGGCGTTGGCCACCCGTAACAGTGTCAGGGGGATAAACCCTAGAGCAAGATAAACCAGCGTAAGATAGCCAGTTTTTTTCTTAAAAACCAGAAATAATAAAACCGGTAGAATAAAAACCACCTGAAACCAGAGCTCGGTTTTAATCGTAACGCAAGCGGAGAAAAATACTCCATACACAAACCAATAAATAGACGCCTGTTCAGTCAAGTGGATAAAAAAAAGTATTGAAAGCGCAGAACAGAGTGCCGCGGGAAGATTGGCATTAGCACCATCAAAAAGCATATAATAGAAGAACTGGGTCCCTAAGGATACCGCAGCGATTGAATAAATGGAGATTTTGCGCGAAAAGAATTTTGTGGATAAGACATAAGTTAGGAGCAGCGTTAAGAGGCCGATAAGAAAAGTACCAAAAGATAGCGCCACTCTCACCACCCGGTCAAAATTCCCAATCGCCAGGTTATGGCACCTAAACACTGCCGCCGCCAAGCTAACTGCCTTGGCATAGATATAAAATGGGGACCACAGGATAACACTGCCGTGATTATGAAAATCGGGATAATTAAAAGTTTTGGATACGAAAAAATTCCCCGGCTGAGGTTGTAACTGGTTTACGACATTTAAATCGCCGTCTTCTACGATACTGGCGGTATAGGCAAAATAAATAGGCTCATCCGGGCCATGGAAACCCGTATCATAAATTAGAAATAAATAGATAAAAACACAGATTAATATCAGAATATAACGCAATTTCATACCATACCCCTGCTTTAAAATACGCTAGTTCTATGAGAAAAAATTCATCTTGAGCGCGGTGAACTGCCTGCCCGGCAGGCTGTTAAATATTGTGCCATCAATAGCGAAATTCTGCAAGCAATAACATAACGGCTCTAGCTGCCATAACCATTCAAAATTAAACAAGGCGTTTATTCCGCCGCAACCCGCTAAAGAGACCCATCCGTGAAACTTAAAATCCGATACCGAAATCCACTATCCTTTCGGCTGCCTGCGCAGAATTGAAGTCATCCGCCCTAAGGAATCCACCTGATGCCAGCTTATCTCGATATGCCCGGTCATTTAAAAGCAAGACGATTTTTTCGGCCAGGGCATTGGCATTCCCTGAACGGAACCACAAAATATTCTTGCCTGCGGAGGCTATCTCCCGGATCCCATCCGCCGAGGTAGAAATAACCGCAGTATTCGATGCCCAGTATTCAAAGACCTTCAGCGTCGTTATAATCCGGTTGGGGAGAACATCTTTACGGGTAATCACTCCAATAGCGGCTTTTGTCAGGAATTCCCTGGCTTGACCGCAAGGCAGTGAACCGGTGAAAATGCACCGGTGCTGAACGCCAAGCCTGGCGGCTAGCTTTTGCATATTCTCTTTTTCCCTGCCCCCTCCGACCAAAAAAAATTTAGCTTGAGGAAAATGCTTAAGCACCACCGGAATAGCTGCGATCAAAACTTCGACATTATGCTGCCGGTCAATCGCGCCTAAATGAATAACTCCCCACGCTGCTGCCGCTTCTTTTTTCTGGGGTATTTTTTCCTTATCTACGCTATCATAAACAACCTGGATCTTATCCGCTTCAACCCCTTTAGTAATCAAATGCTGTTTCATAGCCTGCGTAGCGGTAATAATCCGGTCGGCGGATCTAATAATCAAGTATTCATACCATAATAAAAATGGCGTTATTAAAATCTCGGCAATATTCCTTTTGCCGATCGGTAAATATTCCGCGTGAATATCGGTAATGTCTAAAACAAATTTCAAGCGCTTGAAGATTACTTTCAAAAAAGGCGCCCAGATACTAGCAATCGTATTATGCGCAAATAAAATATCCGTCTTTCCCAAAACAGGAATAAGCCGCGCCAGCAGGCGGAAATTAAACTTTAAAGTGCTCAAGATCTGCGACCGTTCCTTCCGGGGCGGAGGAACCGGTAGATATAAAGTACCATTCTGATCAATAGCCCCCGGTTCAAAGGGTGCAATAACGATCGCTTTAAAAAGGCGATTTTTCATCTCCTGAATAACCGCCAGGGTGCGTAAAGCACCCCCTCCATTTACCGGCCCAAGAGAGTCATGTGTGGTCACGACAATCGTATTAGCTGTTTTTACTTTCATCTATATAAGTAGCGGTAAGTTGTTTAAAAAAGAAACTAGGCCCCCAGCCCTTAAGGGTACGCAAGACAATCGGCAGATGCCTAAGCCACCAGGTAAAAGACAGCGCCTTATGTATAAACCAGCCGCGCACAAAAGCACGCCTGATACTGCCAAGTGTTTGACGGTCAAAGCCAGAGAGAATAATAACGCTGGTTCTTTTAGCATCATATTCCTCCCAATCAGCGTTAGTAAGCCGATTGTTGGCTTGGGCTATTTCAAAAAATTCTGTTCCCGGCAAAGGAGTGGCAATACTTACCTGAATGGAATCTGCGTCTAAAGACCGGGCATAAGCAATGGTTCTTTTCAGATCATCCGGCATTTCATCCAAAAAACCCAGGCTAAAAGTTAGCTGGGTTTTTATGCCGCACCTCCTGCAGCAGGTAATTATGCCGGCTACGCTTTTAAAATCGATTGCTTTATGCATACCTTTAAGCACTTGACTGTTTGCGCTTTCAATTCCAAGTTTCAAGCCGATACAGCCGTAACCGGCTAAACGCTGGATAGTCTGGTGGGTCAGGTCGGAAAAACTGGCCATCCCGCTCCATTTAATCGGCTGCTTTCTTTTCCGGAGAAGTTCAAAAATCCTGTCGACATGCTCCAGATCCTGGACAAAATCATCATCATCAAAATAGAATTCCCGAATCTGGTATTTTTGTACCGCCGTCTGGATATCATCACATACCTCTTGGACGCAAGCCGCCTGATACCGGCTGCTTTTACCTTCCTGCCGGGCATTCAAGCAGAATGAACACCGGTATTTACAGCCGCGCGAACTTTGAATTTGAAGCGCTGGCCGTAATTGACAAAAACCGTCCCAATAAACTGTCGGATCAGGCCGGTCATGAGAAGGGAAAATATCCCTTAAAGGTAACCTGAGCTCCTCGAAGCGGTCCCGGTCAAGAGGGTAACCGTTATCCACCACCTCACCATCCACCGAATGCACAACACCGGCAATCTCTGCCGGATACTGCCCTTCTAATGTTTTCATCAGCTGCGTTAAGATATTTTCATAATTTCCCCGAATGATAAAATCTATGAATTTATGTTCCCGAATAATCTCGGCAGCAAAATAAGCGGCATGCGCCCCCCCGATTACGATCGTGGCGCCGGTAAGCTCCTTGATTTTTTTCGCTAAACAGATATCCCGGGAAAAAGTAATTGTAGTAAATTCAAAGAAAACTACCTCCGGCTTGATTCCGGCGATCTGCTGCAGGAGTACCGCTTGCGGCATATTTAACGCCACAGCATCAAAAGCCAACACCTCAAAAGATGCTGCTTTTAAACAAGCGGCGGCATACCCCAGGGAAAAAGGAAAGGGCAGATAATGCGCGCTCGCTCCTTTTAATTTTACTCCGGAATGCGGCCAGCGGGATCCTGAACGGATAAAATATCTTTCATATTTTTCCCCGCAGGGTTGTAAATATAGAGGATTTAATAAAAGTACCTTCATCGGTCGGATCGTTTATGACGGTAAATAGCCTAAATTATTGAATTTAGCTTTCCGGGTTACCTGGCTAACCAACCGGGTTTACGTTATAGTTTTGGGTGTTTTAATCTATCTCTTGGCTAGATAAAATTAATATGCTCGACCGGATGCTTCAATTCCCACAAATAGCGGTTAATTTCATCCATTCTACAGGATTGCCGGCAACGCTGAATATCCCAATGCGCGGATATTCTCTTTAATACCTGCTTGCGCCGGAGGCCCTCCCAGATACTCCGGAAACTCTCCGCATAGATATTGCCGAGCTTAAACGCCGGTTGCCCGATAAAAACCGTACAGGGATACACGTCGCCGGTATCAGTAATATGGGCAATAAACGGAAAACCTAAGCAGGCATCGTAGGGTTTCTTTGCGGTAATTTTCTCCATCGCCTTGAGACGCAGGATAACCTGGAATTTGCCTCGCGCATAAGGCTTAAGCTTTTTTTTCAGCCACTCCAGATTCTTGGATTTAAGCGAGGCCTTGGGCTTCTGCCGGCTGAAACAATGCTGCGAATAAGGTTTAATCACCAGATAATCGATGCCTAAACCCCGTAATTTTTCAGCTAAGGCCGGCATTTCCTGAAAGTTCTGGTGAAGTAAAACAGACTGAGCGCCGATAACGCAAGGGTAATGATGTTTATTTCTAATCCGAACGGCCTCCCTAAGATTATTAAGTACCCGGTTAAAATCATCGGGCTTAGCCCTATGCACCTTGACGTAGGTTAATTTCTTCCCCGCATTTAAACTGATCTTTAGCCAGCTTAAATACGGTAAAATCCTTTTGGCAGTCTGCGGGGACAGTCCCACCCCGTTAGAAACCAGGGCAACATCGATACCCGCCTGCTTGGTAAAATGAATAATCTGGGCGGCATCCGGATGCAAAAGCGGCTCACCCTCCCCGGAATAAAGAATTGCTTTAACTCCTCTTTTTTTTGCTTCCAGAATGAATTTCTTAAGGCTTTCGGTATTTAAAGCAACCGGCTGATAATTAATAAAATCAAAGGCGCAAAAAACACAACGGTGGTTACAGCCTCCATATAAACCGATTTCCAGATAAAGGGGATAGATATTTTTGCCTTGCAACCATTGCTGCAGGCGCCCGATATGATACATAAGCTTATGGCTATCGATTCTGAATTGATCTGACATTTTCTTTGTCTCCATAGAGCTGGTCTTTATATATCTTGATCTTATTAACCCTGTCGGTATCGCCTTTGGCCTCAAAATAGGCGATCATTTCATTCATTGAGCCGACATTTTCCAGTTTTTCAAACTCATCTTTCGATAAAATCTCGGAGCGCGCAAAGAACCCGCTCTCTTGCAGTTTGAGGACGTTGCTACGGTTATAAGCTAGATTAAGAACAGTGACCAAGCTATAACTTAAGCAGATATACCCGGTAAGCATAAACCCGCCTGCAAACAGCTTGCCGGGCCGGTGATTTTTAACGTACCAGAAAGAGGCCGGTGGCCGTTTAATATTCTTTAGCAGGAAAAACACCGCG
>JBFZAU010000154.1:0-4427 GCA_041308825.1 Candidatus Omnitrophota bacterium | reverse complement strand
AACGCCATAATTATAGCAAGTTTTGCGCAATAGTCAATTACTCGCTTAAGCAAAAACCGGGGTAAAAAATAGGTTGACAAACCCAAAAGAAGTGGTATACTTACTAGCGTACCAAGCAATTCAAGGAGAACAAAGATTTTGCGAAGTGTTAACTAACCGTAAAGCTAGTGAAATTGAATTTGCTCTACGGTCTTTTTTTTGAATAAAGCAGTAAGTTACGGAGCATTAAAAAAGAAAATAGGCACGTAACTTATACGTGCTAATTGAAGGGGGTGAACAAGTAACAAATGGCAAAAGGTAAAGTGAAATGGTTCAGCAATCAAAAGGGTTATGGCTTTATCACTTCAGAAAGTGGTAAAGATGTGTTTGTGCATTTCAGCGCGGTCAAAGGAGATGGTTATAAGTCTCTGAATGAAGGCGATGAGGTTGAGTTTGAAATTACTCAAGGCCCCAAAGGCGAACAAGCAACTAACGTAACTAAAGCGTAAGAACCCGCTAATAAAAAACCCCTGTTCATTAATTTGAACAGGGGTTTTTATTTTATTTTAAAATAATCTTTTTAATCTCATCCTTACTCAACACCTTACCGGCTGAGACAATGGTGCCGTTAACAGCCAATGCCGGCGTAATCATCACGCCATATTCAGTGATTTTATCAATATCCGCCACCTTGGAAATTTCAGCCGCGATATTTAGCTCTTTTATCGCTACCTCGGCATTCGCGGTAAGCTGTTTACATTTCGGGCAACCCATCCCTAAAATTTCTATTTTCATTTTTTAATCCCCCAATTAGTAGTACTAACCATTAACTATTGGAACGTCTCCAATAATATAGCCAAAAATCATCCCGCAGATCGTTGCCATAACAACAACCAGGCTTACATAGACAACAGTCTTTTTAGTTCCCATAATACTGCGCAATACGAGCATACTTGGCAAGCTTAACGCCGGGCCAGCCAAAAGAAGCGCCAAAGCAGGCCCTTTGCCCATGCCGGAATTCATTAACCCCTGTAAAATCGGAACCTCGGTAAGTGTCGCAAAATACATGAATGCCGCTACAATTGATGAGAAAAAATTCGCCCGTAAAGAATTACCGCCGACAAGCATTTCCACAAACCGGGACGGAATAATTCCTTCCTGGCCGACCCTGCCCAATAAAAACCCGGAAACAAGCACTCCTATAAACAGAAGCGGAAGTATCTGAAGCGCAAAACACCATGTTGCTTGAGTCCATTCTTTTAATTCATCCTTCTTAAACCAACTGAAAAGAGTAAACCCTAAAATGATTAAGAAAAATCCCGTAATCCACCATTTGGAAACGTAGATCAAACTCCAAATCCCAACATCTCCTTCTAAAGGTTTACCCCAGTTGGCGAAAACAAGTATCGCGACCATAGAGAAGAAATAAACAAGATCTTTCCAGAGCGGCCGGGATGCTTTAACCTCGCCGAATTGGAGATCGCCGTTGGCATGACGCGTTCGCTCTTCCTTTAAAAATATCAGGTGCATTAATAGGCCAATGACAACGCTAAACACAATGGCGCCTATGGCACGAGCCAACCCTAACTGCCAGCCAAGAATGCGTGCAGTAAGGATAATCGCCAGAACGTTGATAGCGGGTCCCGAGTAAAGGAAGGCAATCGCAGGCCCCAGCCCTGCGCCTCTTTTATATATACCGGAGAATAAAGGTAGGACTGTGCAAGAACAAACAGCAAGAATCGTTCCCGATACCGAAGCAACACCATAGGATAGGAATTTATTTGCTTTGGCTCCAAAATACTTCATCACCGATGCCTGGCTTACGAATACTGAGATAGCACCTGCAATAAAAAAGGCTGGAACAAGACATAAGAGCACATGTTCCCGGGCATACCATTTAACAAGCGCAAGAGCCTCAAAGATGGCATTGGAGAACCGCAGGTTTTCAATCGGTAGATAGAAACATGCCAAAAATGCCGCTACTATATAAAGAAATTTCTTCCACTCTTTCATCTCTTACTCCTTCCGCCGACCTTGCAACATCCGCCTTCAATGCGTATGGCCTTGATATTTACTAACCCATCAGCTATCTTTCGCTGAGCTGAAGTTAAGATTCTAGAAAATGTTGGCCGGGAAATCTTCATCTTCTTTGCCGCATCTACTTGCTTTAACCCCTCAAGGCAAGCAAGCCTTACTGCCTCAAATTCATCCAAGGTTAGATATACGCCCTTTAATTTATTTAAAGGCTTACAAAGCGGCTTAAAACACCTCTCCTGCGGCATACACTTTACCCACCTGGTCTTTTTTGGCCTCAAGGCAATCCTCCATTATGAACATATGTTCATAACAAATTTACCATATTTATTACCTTTGTCAAGAAATTTATTAAAAATAGAAACGCTGGTAACTTACCTTTCGAGGACCTGCTTGGATAAACGGCATGCGGGGTTAAGGGGGTATTTCCCGGTAAAACAAGCAGTACAGAAATTCTCTTTGGGAAGAGGCATGGATTTTAGCATCCCATCAAGACTTAAATATTCTAAACTATCCGCGCCAATAAAATCGCGGATCCAGGCAATATCGTGCTTTGACGCAACGAGCTCTTTCTTGGTAGGAAAATCTATGCCGTAAAAACAGGGAAATTTAAGCGGCGGGCAGCTGACGCGCATGTGTATCTGTCTTGCTCCGGCAAGACGCAGGGTCTTGACGCGCATCCTGCTAGTTGTGCCGCGTACAATGGAATCTTCAACTATGATTACTCTTTTACCATTTAATACTTCTTTTAAAGGGTTAAGTTTTATTCTCACCCGAAAATCACGCAGATCTTGAGTGGGCTGAATAAATGTCCTCCCAATATAATGATTACGGATCATCCCAAACTCAAAAGGAATCTTTGAGGCTTCAGCAAATCCCAAAGCCGCGAACACACCAGAATCAGGAATAGGCATGACTAAATCCGCTTCAGCTGGAAATTCAGCTGCCAATTGGCCCCCGAGTCTTTTACGCGTCATATACACATTATGTTCAAAAATATTACTGTCCGGCCTGGCAAAATAGATGTATTCAAAGATACAAAAGGCGCGGCTCGTCTTCTTGAAGGGTGTAACGGATTCTATCTTATCTTTATAGATAAATACAATTTCTCCGGGTTGGATGTCTCTTATATATTGAGCACCGATTAAATCTAAGGCACAAGTTTCACTAGCCAAAATATACGCTCCGTCAAATTTCCCTAAACATAGCGGCCGCCAACCAAATGTATCTCTTGCCCCAATCAGAACATCATTAAGCATCAAAACTAAAGAATAAGCCCCTTCTAATTTAGAGAGCGACCAAATTACCGCATCTTTAAAATCCTTATTTTGACTGTGCGCCAAGAGATGAGCAATAATTTCTGAATCCATACTCGTTTGAAACAAAGCGCCCTTATTCTCTAATTCCCGGTGCAGGCTTAAGGTATTAGTAAGGTTTCCGTTATGGGCAATAGCGATATCGCCAATTTTTGATTTTACGTAAAATGGCTGGGTATTCTTGATGCTGCTGCT
The DNA here is from genome assembly GCA_041308825.1 of Candidatus Omnitrophota bacterium. Classification (GTDB taxonomy): domain Bacteria; phylum Omnitrophota; class Gorgyraeia; order Gygaellales; family Profunditerraquicolaceae; genus UBA6249. The sequence goes on along the minus strand of JBFZAU010000154.1, from coordinate 903 downwards.
TCCGGTAGTAGAATAACGCACGTGTCCTACTGCCAGTTCACCACGAAGACCGTGAATAATTTTTTCATCAAAGACTTCACTTACTAAACCCAAAGCTTTATGTAAATATACCTTCTTGCCATTACGGGTGATTATTCCGCTTGCTTCCTCTCCTCTATGCTGAAGTGCATAAAGGCCCAAACAAGCCAAGTGCGCTGCATCTTTATGTGGATATACCCCAAATATTCCGCACATGATTACCCCTCAATCTTTTTCTGTAACGAACCGCTCCACTCTTCGTTTAAATCTTCTAAAGATAAATAAATCAACTCTTCTGTGCCATTTAAAATTCTTAAAACTCTACCGCCGGTTTTACCGATAATATCAAACGGAGCTTTAAATCCCAAAGCAATTTTTCTTACCTTTTCCAGGGAATCTTTACTACAGGAAAGAATGATCCTTGATTGGGATTCACCAAAAAGTAAAACATCTCCTCTGATATCATAATTTAAGTTATTAATGTTAGCGCCGATCATTTTATCTCCATTTGAAACGCAGCATTCAGCTAAAGCTACGGCTAATCCCCCTTCAGAACAATCATGGGCTGAATTGACTAACCCTTTCTCTATCGCCTTAAGAGCAGTTTTTTGAACCGCCTGTTCCAGTTGAAGATCTAATTGCGGAACATCACCTCGTGTTAAATGATGGATTTCTTTCAAATACTCGGTTGCGCCCAAATCTTGCCGACAATGCCCTAAAAGAATGATAGCGTCGCCCTCTTGTTTAAAATTTTGCGAACAGGCTTTATTTATATCGTTCAAAATACCTATCATGCCTATCGCCGGAGTAGGGTTAATGGCAGACTTTGGGCTCTCGTTATAGAAAGAGACATTTCCGCTGACTACGGCTACATTAAATGATCTG
>JBFZAU010000153.1:0-7016 GCA_041308825.1 Candidatus Omnitrophota bacterium | reverse complement strand
ACGATCCCTCCCCCAATCCCCATCTCCGCAGGCTGAAAATCAGGCCGGCCGCGATTAATTAAAATTGAGCGGATAGGAATATTGAAAAACAGGTCCCTCTGGGGAGTAATATAGCCGATTGCTCCGGTATAAATCTTGCGCTCATCAACCTCTAATTCATTAATAATCTGCATCGCCCTGATTTTAGGGGCACCGGTAACCGATCCGGAAGGAAAAACTGAAAAGAACAAATCCTTGATCGGGATATCTTTTTTGATTCTGGCAACAACCGTCGAGGTCATCTGACATAAAGTCTTATACCTGGCTACTTCAAAAAGCGCAGGCGCTTTGACCTTATCTCCCAGCCTTCCTAAATCATTCCTTAACAGATCAGCGATCATTACATTTTCCGCCCGGTTCTTGTGGTCATACTTAAGCCGCAGCGGAGCGATCAGGTCCTCCATAACGCTATTGCCCCGGGCCCAAGTACCTTTCATCGGCTTGGCCAGGAGAAAATCATCATGCTTTTTTAAAAATAACTCCGGCGATAAAGAAAGAATTTGAAATTCATCGGTTTGAATATAGGCGGGATACGGCACCGGCTGCTCGGCAAGTAAGCGATAGTATAAAGCCAGCGGCTCCCCGGTAAATTCAAAAAGCAGCTTAAGGCAATAGGTAATCTGATAGACATCCCCCCGGGCGATATAATCCCGGATCTTGTCTATATTTAGTGAATAACGGTTACGGCTGATGTTTAACCGCAGGTTTCCCAGGCCAAACTCACTGTACGCAGCCGAAAGAATATCCCGCCGGTAACCCGTATAAGCCCCCAGGTAAATAAGCGGAAAGTTATAAGGTTTGTCCCGGTATAATTTTTTTTCAAAACAGTAACCGGCTTCATAAGCAACAAACCCTGCCAGATAATAGCCCCGGCGCAAGGCTGATTCAATATCGCCAAAAGCCTCTTGGCATAAAGCCGGATCCGTACAAGAAATAATGAATTCAGGATCCTGGAATAGCAGGGGTTTTCTTTCAAATTGGATCAATACTTTCATCGCGGATTATTCTTTTTACGGAGTATAAGCTAAAAACCAATCAAAGGCGCTTGCCAAAGATATACAGCGGTACATCCCGGTGCAAAATGTGCCTGAAGTAGGAGCGCTTACCTTTATATAACTGGGTAAAACCCTGGGCTAAAAAAAATCCGGCAGCGGCATCCGACATCGTCGCTAAATGCGCGCCGGGGATACTTTCTTGCTTAAGATAACCGAAAAAAATGTCAATCAATTTATGGCCGATCCCTAATCCGCGAAAACCTGATTGAACATTTACATGTAAAGTAGCCGGATACTCTTGGGTAAAATTCGGGGTTTTGGCTCCGTTAATCAATAAATCTTTTATACCACGGATAAAAAAGCCGAGATTTTTGGATTTTAAAAATACCCCGCTGCTTAACGCTTTGAGCAATAAAGGAAAAACGATGCGGCGGTTAAATACCTTTTCCGCCCGGATTTTATCTTTAGCGCCGATCAAATAAGCGACAACCTGGCCGTGATCCTGCGCCACAAAAGCGGCATCCGGCTCGTAGTCAGTAAAATACAGGCTGAGGGCATCGGTAATTATCTCTTGGCCTTCAAAGAATTTCCCGGCAGACTCCCCGATTAAGGCGGTATCATAAACGATCTGCCTGAGAGCCGCTTTATCGCAGGGCCGGTATTTTCTAAAGCTGATTTTGCTTGCCTGATCCATTAATTCTACCCCGCCTTATCCGCTTAACCGTAAAATAAGTCAAACCGTAAATTATAACCGCGCAAATTAAACCCAATACCAGGCTGCCGACAAACAGCGGCCAATAAAGGCCGGCGACTTTTTGCGGAGAAATTGTTTTGAAAAATTCCCAATTCAAAGGCGGCAGGTTGTCGTTTTTAAAGATCAACCTGCCGATTTCGTATGCACCCCAGGTAATAAACGGCAACGTAAAAGCTATGGAAAGATTAGTGCCTAAAAAAATAGCGACTTTATTGGCCGAACGTACAATCAACATCGCCAAAATAACTAATACGGTATGCAGCCCATAAAGCGGCAGCACACAGATAAAAGCCCCGATACCGGCGCCTAAAGCGATTTGATGCGGGCTGTTATTCTGACGGACCAGTCTAACAAAAATCCTTTTAAATTGGAATTTCATCGGCCATAAAAGTGTCTTACCTCCCGGTAGAATTACCGCTACCAGGCGATCGGAAAATAATCTTTTAGAAATTTACCGCAGTAGTGCTTTCCGGTATTAATCCCATCGAAGAATGGATCGCACACCCTAGCTGCTCCGTCGACAATATCCAGCGGGGGCTGAAAATCATGGTTTTGCTGCTTGGCCAGCGAGAAATGCGCCGGATCCTCATCGGTAACCCATCCGGTATCCACGGAATTCATAAATATCCCGTATCTGGCCAGATCGCGCGATGAAGTATGAGTGAGCATATTTAAAGCGGCTTTGGCCATATTGGTATGCGGATGGCGTTCCGTTTTAATATACCGGGAAAATTTACCCTCCATTGCCGAAACATTAACGATATGCTTCTGTCCGGTGCATTGACGCTTCATCATTTCCGCAAACTTATTGCATAACACAAAAGGCGCAATCGCATTGACCAGTTGAATCTCAATCATCTCCGCGGTCGACACCTGCCCCAGACAGAGCCGCCAACTATTAGTTTGGCGTAAATCCACCTGCTGCAAATCGGCATCCAACTTGCCTTGCGGAAAGACTTTCTTTACCGCTAAGCTATGGTCATGCGTATAAGGAATCTGGGAGAGGCCGGCGCAAGCATAAATCCCCACCCCCGGCATCTTTTGGCTCCAAGCCAAAGCCAAATCCATCTTCGTTGGTGTATTTTTAGGAAACCTTCCCCAGAGCCTGCTTTTACACTCCTGAAAATCATGCAGCAGTAAACGGCTGCGCTCCGGCAGGTCCTTAAATTCAACATTTTCATTTGCCATTAAATGCGCATAAAAACCCGGCGGCCGCCTGACGGTCTGGGCGGCATTATTCACTAAAATATCCAGACGGTCGTATCTCTGGCTGATGTAATCACAGAAAATTTCAACACTGGGAGTATGCCGCAGGTCCAACCCGTAAATATGCAACCGCTTCCCCCATTTCGCAAAATCGGTTTCTTGAGAGTAGCGCAGCGCCGAATCATGCGGAAAACGCGTCGTCGCAATCACCCGGGCTCCTGCCCGCAGCATCATCAAGGTCGCCTGATAGCCGATTTTCAGGCGCGATCCGGTAATTAAAGCCACCTGCCCCGAAAGATCACTGCTCTGGAAGCGCTTTCGGTAATTAAAATCAGCGCAAGCCGGGCATAAAGCATCGTAAAAAAAATGCAGGCGCTTAAAATCCTGTTTGCAAATATAACATGCCCGGGGAGTAATCAATTCCGGGCGCCCTTCTAGATTAGCTTCCTGCTGATTAATCTGCCGCGGCGCACTGAATACTGTTTGGCCGCGGGCAGAACGGATTCCGGTAGAGGCCCGGACTTGCCGGTCATAATCATCGATATTGTTCTTTTCCACCCGCTGACAATCCCTTTTTCGTTTTCGGATCTCATCCCGGTCAGGCCGGGAAAGCCGCCCGGTGACTTTAATCAATTCGATTCTCTGCGGGCGGCTTAAGTAAGCCAACTGGCCGGTATCGGCCACCAGGTTCTTCAACAGATCGATACAATTCTGGATCTCTTGTTGGGAATACTTTATGCGATTAGGAAGTTGAGCGGCTTTATTTGCCATTCTGATTTTAAGTTGGTAGTTTGGTTTTAAAATTAAGCGGCGGTGACCTCTGAGGATGAGAGTATAAAAATCGGCCGTCGATGCAGAAGAGCCAAACAATGCCGATACAATGTAACCGAACGGCGCTGGTCTTTACATAACTTCTCAAAGAAATTATTATAGTCATTCAACACGCTGGCTAAATCCCGGTGACCCAAAATATGCTTACTATATTTAGCCTCTTCATATTTAACGCAAAAATTCAAAAAAACGTTATTTTCCAAAGCAAACTTCTTTCTTGCCAAGGCCGCGTAAAAAAGCGGAAAAGTATAAGCATCATAACGTAAGCCAAAAATCGTCACTAAGCGTGTGGCATTTTCATACAATTCAATGATCATCCGGCGCGGATCATACTGTAAAGCCCGCAAGCGGCGGCGCTGATTATCTACCGCTAAATACAAACCGGTAAACACGCTAAGTAAAATCAACAATAGAATCAGTAAGATTTTAGCCAACAGCCAAAGCAGCCAACCTAAGGTTAAAATTACTTTAATATGCGAAGGGTTACTTTTTAAGAAAGAATATTCCGCCACTACTTCAGATTGCCCAAACTTAAGCGCTCTAACCTCACCCTTATCTACCTTTACGCAAGGTTTAGCGCCCAAGGTGCTCCAGGTAACCAGCTCAGTAAGATTGCGCTGAGATTTATCATAATAATTCCCCACCACTTTAAGCTTGGCCTTTCCGTCGCGGGAAATTTTTAGGTTTTCCGGAGTTAATACCAGCTCCACTAACCGGGGGCCGCCGACGTTGATTCTGGCGTATTCGCTGCGCACTCCCTTAAATTCCACAAAAGCATTAGTTTGGCCTACAGAAACAGTGCTGACATTGCCTGCCGATACCTTAGCAATCGCCGGATTTAGCGTGTGCCATTCACCTAAAACAGTTACATCGGATGAACTGCCATCATCATAAATACCGGTTGCGAAAAGCTTACTTTCTTCACCCAGGCCGATCTCGATAAGCTTAGGAGTAACTAAAATAGTCTTAAGCTCTTTTTTATCGACCAAAAAGTCCTTCTTTAATTTATTGACATTTTCCTGAATCCCCATCAACAGGCTGTCGGGATCATCGCTCTGCCGGGAACCGAAAGATGAGCTTACACCGCCAGGGCTGCTCTTATTGGTCACGATAACTTTAACCGGCAGGCTTTCTACGCCATCCTTGCTTGCGGTTACCTCCGTCACCCCTTCCTCCCTGGCAAAAAAATAACCATTCTTATGCGATTCCAGTATTTTCTGATTACTAACTCTCCACTGTACGCTTGGGGTTAACTCCTCGATATTATTATTATAATAAGTCCCGAAGGCCCGCATCCCCAGGCTGTTATCCAGCATCACCACCATCACCTCCGGCAAAACTAAAATATGCTTTAACCTTGATCCGTTAGGATCGGGCTGATCCTTAAGCTGTACGCGCTGGATATAGCTTCTTACCTCTTCATATTCAGCTGCAACTTCCGCTTCCTTACCCCGCTCAAAAAAATATATCCGGTTAGCCTCCTGCTGATCCCAGGTTAATCTGGGGCGCAACCGCATCAGCCAGACCGCTTTCTGGCTGATATCCCTCACGCTATAGCGGTTTAAATCGACATCGAAAAATGTACCTAAAGCTAAAAAATCAATCAATCCCTCCGGAGTAGCCGTCGGCCGATAAGGCAATAGGTCTATGCCCACCAGTTTTTCTTTCCCCTGCTGTTCGGTGCCTTCGGCTTGCTTAATCTCCAGGGCAAGCGGGTTACTCAAAAGCTCATTATAAATCGCCAGGGCCGAATATTGCCCGGTTTTTTTAGGCATAATTACTCCCGGGCTGGCAATCTTGGCGCAGGACGGTTGGTCAAAAGCCAGTTGCACCTCTTGAGTAATTTCCCGAATCTCCGCATCGGGAAGAATAAGAAAAACCTTAAACTCTAAAGGTATACCGACAAAACCCTCAACGGCAGCGGGGAACAATAATATACTAGGCTTATCCGAGAAACTGACGAAAAATTCACTCGGGCTGTTATAATACCAAAGCCCCTCACCGCGGGAGGCCGGGGGGCCGAAGGTCTGATAGGCCTTCATCCGGTCTAGCCCTAAAATCACCTTACCCTTGCTGGTGAGAAGCTCCCGGTATTTAGTCTCTGCTAATCCCGCAGAGGCGGATAAAAGAATATTGGCGGCTAATAAAAAAATTAAACACTTTGAATTTTTCATCGGTTTTATTATTCTAACTCTTGCCTAATTGCCTGCGTCGTCTGCTTACTTATATCCTCAACCGCATGGATTTTCTGATCCTTGCTTACCGACCCTTTATAGGCCGCCCTAACCCTGCACTGGCCTGCGGATAGCGCATGAAGAAAATTAAATTCATCGACTACCGCCACCCGGGGGTCTGATGAAAACCATTCTACATCACTGCTTAATTCCTTAATGTAGCCTTTTTGGTATGTGGCAATCACCTTTAAAGGCATCGTTGATCCCGCAGATACTACCAGCGAGGGGGATAAAATATAGATTTCCCATTGCGGGTTACTTTCCTCCTGTAAGCCATCTTGCAGCTCTTCTAATTCTTTCTCCTCGGATTCCGGGGTACTCTCCTTTTGCTCCTGGAGGCTGCTTTCTGTGTTTAAGATTTCTTTCAATTCCTCGATTATTTCTTCAACCTCTTCCGGATTATCGCTTTTACGCATCTCTTCCAATTTTTCCTTTAACGCGTCGGCTTTCTTCTGATCCTGCTGGCTTAGCTCTTCTATTTTGGTTAAAATATCAGCCAAGGCCTTGTCCATAATGAACTGCTCTTTAATTTCCGCAGCCTGGTTGATTTTTTCATTTATCTCATTGATCTCTTCTGCCTCCTTAACCGTCAGTTCTTTTTTATCCAGGAGGGATTTTAATATCTCCTCCAGCTTTTTAACCTCCTCCAGCATTTTAGATTTCTCTCTAGGATCCTGGGAGGTGTTGGCATTAATCGTTTCTTTAAGCTCTTGGGCGGCTTCCTGCAATTCTTGCATATCCCGGGCCGCCTGCATCTTTTCCAGGCTTTCTTGCAGCTTGAGGATCACCTCGGTTGAGACATTTTCCAGCTGATCGATCTTTTTGGAGAGCTCTTGGGCGCCGGCTTCTTTTTTATCCAGGAGGGATTTTAATATCTCCTCCAGCTTTTTAACCTCCTCCAGCATTTTAGATTTCTCTCTAGGATCCTGGGAGGTGTTGGCCTGGATGGCCTCTTTT
>JBFZAU010000152.1:0-22200 GCA_041308825.1 Candidatus Omnitrophota bacterium | reverse complement strand
TGAATCGTAATGAAATTAAAGATTATTTTGCGAAAGCTTCTGTAGTAGTGGTCCCTTCTTTATGGCCAGAGCCATTTTGTTTAGTCGGAGTAGAAGCGATGTCCTGTTCTAAACCAGTAGTCGCTTATGGGGTTGGCGGTATTTCCAGTTGGTTAACCGATAATTACAACGGCTATCTTGTTCAACGAGGGAATATTGCGGCACTGGTGGAGAGGGTGGACGCGCTTTTAAAGAACAAAAGATTAGCTCAAGATATGGGTAAGAACGGCAGAAAAATATTTGAAGAGAAATTCTCTGAAAGAAAACATTTAAAAAATTTGATATCCGTTTATCAAACCGTGATTTCATCCCGGCAGAGGAAGCCGAAGAGATGCTCAGTGTAATTTTGCAACTTATCGCCAAAGATAAGAACCTGCGCAGTAAGGCCGTACAAACGTTACGACTTAGCCTGAGATTCTTACGGGTGAAGAGAGATTTGTTGTTGAAGCTGCATTTTAAAAAGAAATTTCCATACGATGAATATTCTTCATATTTGTGATTGGTATATTCCCATTGGGGGTGCCGAAAAGCTTCTTTTTGACACACTCGGCATATTGGAGCAAAAAGGACACACTAATATCGTGGCCTTTAACGATAACCCGAACCAGCGGCCAAGCGGCAAGCGGATTGAGTATGCCTGTCAAAATCTTGAATTTTTTGTGTATTTCCAGTCCGGGGTTTCGGATCTGGCCAAGCAGGCCATCCCGCGGATTCAAGAAATTATTAGCCGGCACTCTCCGGATGTCTGCCATATTCATAATTTCCAGAATCCGTATGTGGTGGAATTTCTCCTGAAAGAGATTCCTTGTGTCCGCTCTGTTCATGATCCACGCCTGTATTGTTTTACGAACTGGAGATTATTGCCGGATCGCAGTATTTGCCCGTATCCGATGGGGCGGGAATGTTGGCGGCAAGGCTGTCTTTCTTCTGGGCTGAAACCAAAGACGGACTTTGATCTGAACGCCCACTGGGTGCTGAAACATCACAATTTACATAAGAAGATGCCGGTGCTGATCTTAGAAAGCCGGGCACAAATTAATTGTGTGCTGCAGAATGGATTTTCACCGCAGCAAATTTCTTGGCTGCCTAATTTCACGCCTATCCAACCCAGGGCACAGGTGCGAGAATTTGTGGACAAACACTATGACCCCAAAGAGCGGATTGTTTTATTCGTGGGCCGGGCATCATATGAAAAGGGGATTCATGTGTTAATTGAGTCCTGTCGGTATCTTCGCAGCAGCTGCAAGATTGTTATTATTACCGCGGGCCCATTGCTCGATGAGGTTCGGGCAAAAGCAGCTGAATTTGGCAAGCGCATAGAGGTTATCCCCGGGTTAACTTATGAGGAGACGCGGGTTTACTACGCGCGCTCGGCGGTGGTTGTGATTCCGTCGGTTTGGTTAGAGAATTTCTGCCTGGTGGGCCTGGAGACTTTTGCTAATTTGAAGCCAGTTATCGGTTCGCGTATCGGGGGCATTCAGGATTGGCTCAAGGACGGTGAAACCGGGTGGCTTTTTGAACCTGGAAACCCGCAGGATCTGGCCGCTAAGATTGATAAAGCTTTTGAGAGCGAAGACCGTCTTGATGAAATGGGAGAGGCTGCATATCGCAGGGTAGAAAAATATTATAATCAGGAACTTTATGTCCGACGGTTATTAGAAATTTACAGGAAGGGAATTAAACGCTTCCAGGCAGGTAAGTGCGTATGAAAATAGCTTTGGTCAAGAAAGATAACAGAGTCCGGCTGGAGAAGGTTGATATTTCAGCCCCGGGGTTCGGCGAGGTTCTTCTGCGGATTGACGCTTGTGGTGTGTGCGGCAGCGACTATTTGGAGGCTACTGCCTGGGCCCAGGAGTGGAAGCGTTTTGGACATGAGATAGCGGCAACCGTGTCGGTCATCGGTCCCGGGGTTGAGGGGTTTACTGTCGGAGACCAGGTGGTTTTGGCTCTTTCTGTTGCTTGCGGGAAATGTAGCGCATGCCTGTCGGGAAATCCCCGGCGCTGTTCCGCTCTGATTATGGCAGAGCAGGGCGGATTTGGTGAATATTTGCTAGTTAAGGATACTCGTCTGCTGTTTAAAGTAGAACCGCCTTTTCCTGCGGACTTAGCGGCATTTACAGAGCCGGCCACGGTAGTGCTCGATGCTTTCCATCTTGCCGGATTGGGACCAGAAGACAAGCTGGTAGTGGTTGGCGGTGGTTTTATTGCTTGCATTAGTTTATTGATCGCCAAGGCGCTTGGGGTTATGGATCCTTTGGTGCTTAGCCGTACCGCACATCCGGGGTTAAATAATTGTTTGAAGGCAACCAACGGGCAGCACATTTGCTGGCAGGTTATTGATGGTGAAACAATAGCGGCGCCAGAAAGCTTTGGACAAAACCTTTCTGGCTCTTTGGGCCGGGTAGTAGTTTTACACACGGCTCCCGTCAAATTCATGCCACTGTACTTAGAGAGACTACCGTATGACTCCATAATTGTGAATCTGGGGTTATCTGGAGCGGATGAAGATAATCAGGTAAGGATAGATGCAGCGCGGTTAATTTTTAAAAGGATCCAGCTGATGAGCGCTTTTCCCGTCCCCTGTCTTTATCTTGCCGAGGCGGTTAGCCTTATCCAAAAGAACCAGGAAGTATTCTCGCTTTTAGAAACCGAAAAAGTTGGGCTTGAACAATTACCGGAAGTGATTATGTCAAAACGGAACTCAAAACGGAAAGTCTTAATCTTTCCCTTTAAAGCAAAATGAGCATTTTAACTCTAAAGAATATAATTGTTTCCCGCTGGAGACAACGTAAAAATCGAAGAGGAAAGACAAACTCGGACAACCAGGCGACGATTGTTGATCTGATTTTTTCCTTGTATCCCTATGGAATGGAAGTAAACGGGATTAGTTTTTTAGAAAGATTAATTCCCGGGACGCATCCCTGCGGTGAGGGTAGCTTCCGCGAAAAGAATCAGGAAACATTTTTTCGTTGGTTTGCCGGGCCCCAGACTGTTTTAAAGTTTACCGGTTCCCCTGGGAAAAAGTTGATCTTCTACCTGGGTTTTATTAATACCTTTCCCGGGCAGGACGTTACGGTGGAGATTAATGGTCAACAGTTTGAACAGTTTAAGGGAATCAAGGAGAGCGTGTTTATACGCAAGCATTATTTTTTTCAAGGCCAGCCGAATAATGAGATTATTTTACGTTACAAACTGACTAACGCCTCTACGAATAAATATCCCTACGATTCAAGAGATGTCTCCGAAATGTTTTTTGAGTTTAAGGTTGTGGATGCCGAGATCGACACCAAAGATGCGCTTTACTCTCAAAGATTTGATTATTCTTCGATTGCCCATTTGGGTTCCCCAGTGAAGAACGCTGAATTAAACCGTAAAGAGTATGAAGAAGGCAGAACGGTTTTAAAAAGCCTTCCTTCGGTAGTGACGCTTGCCTTGACGACGTATTGCAATAATCAGACTCCCTGTATGATCTGTGATCGGAATACCCGGCCGTCTTTCGGCGACTGTGAAATCGATCAGAAGATGATTGAAACAACTATTCCGCTATTAAAAACAGCAATGTATGTTTTGCTCCACTGTGGCGGAGAAGCGATGCTTTCCAAACACTATGATCAGGTTATTGAAAGTATTGCGCCACCAACCCGGGTAACCTTTGCTACTAATGCCATGCTGATGACGCACCGGCGGGCTGATCTTATGCTTAAGAAGGATGTTATGGCTGGAATTGTGGTCTCTTTAGATGCGGCCACGCCGGAAATATATCGGATTATGCGTCCAGGGTCAAAGTTTGAAACAGTGATTGATAATGTCGCATATTATATTTCTAAAGCTAAAGAATTAGGGCGCGTACATTCAAACGTTACCCTTAATATGACGCTTTGTGAGGCTAACATTTATGACGCACCGAAGTTAGTAGATTTGGCGCAAAAGATTGGAGCCTGGGGGGTAGATTTTAATCACTTGAATTCAGGGCTTAATCATAAGGCAATCACCGCAGACGGCTGGGAATGGGATTATGTTGAGCAGGCTAATTTTAAGGATAAGAGTCAGCATGATCGGTTAATCCTGGAAACCTACCAAAAAGCCAAAGAGAGAGGAATCCATATCTCTCTGGTCGGCAAGCCGTTTATTGGCCCCGATGCTTCAAAATTTCAGGAAATTGTTGCTAAGATGACCAGCCAGGTAGCGTTTCAGGAAGGTGCGGGAGCGGTTCATTGGTATTCTCCTTGCCACAAGAGAATTAGTTCGCAGATCCCACCATGTTTTAAGCCTTGGCAGGAGATTGTTATTCAGCCCGATGGATCGGTTCGGCTTTGTTATTTTCATGATTTGCAGCTTTGGACTTTAGGCCACCTGGGCAGGAGTGATTTTTTGAGTATCTGGAACTCTGATCAAATGGTTTCATCCCGTAAGCAATTCTTAAATCACGCTGTAGCTAGGGCGTGTTGTGAATCGCAACCTTGCATGCATCGGGGGAGAGAATAAAGAATATTGAAATAATCTAAGGAGAGAACCTGCAGACAACAAATATTATCGATCCCAATAAGCTTTTATGGATTGGATTTACTCTACTAGTGGCGTTTTCTTTTGTTTTTATGGCGAAAGAAGAGACGATTATTAAATACAAAGGAATGTGTCGGAAAGTTATGAAATATCTTATCTCCAATAAGATAGTGCGCTTTATATCAGAATTCTTCGTTGTTGCAATCTTAAGTTTGGCTTTCCTCTCTAAAATGTTATTTTATCTAATTGCGGCAATGAAATTGCGGCCACAATGGCTTGATTTATGGTATCAGTGTTACATGCTTCGATATCAACTTACCAGGATACTTGGTTTAAACCCCGGGGGGATATGGGAAGGAGGATGCTATTACCCTTTTAATAAAGTCAGTTTGTTGTTTGACGAGTCATCATGGGGTATCTCCTTGTTGATTGCTCCGGTATGGCTGTTTACCAAGAATATCTTTATAATATTTATGCTGAGTTCAATACCTGCCCTTTTTTTATCATGGATCTTTACCTATTATTTCGTAAAAAAACTGGGTGCAACTAAGTTCTGTGCATTTTTTGCAGCTGCAACGTTCTGCTTATCTGGCGTTAGTCTAACGCTCACCTCGCAACAATATTGCTTCTGGGCGTTTTTTCTTATCCCGCTTTTAGGGCTGATTACGCTGAAGATATTTTCAACCTCCAAGCTATACTGGGGAGTTCTCTGGGGTGTTGTTTTTGGGTATTTAGCCTGGTGTTCAGCACACCTTTTTTTCATGGGAGGAGTATTCCTGTTTCTTTTTATCTCGTGGAACTTAGTATTTAACAACCGTTCAAAAAAGACTTTATTAACATTGCTGAGTGCATTTATTATCGCGGGTATAATCGCAGGTTTTGTGGTTGTTCCAATGTATTTGGTATATAAAAATTTTCAATTTTCCCGGGGGTATTATCAGTTTTACGATTATGCTTCAAATTGGGTCAACCTGTTTTATAGAAACTGGCCGCCTGTACCATTCGCCTTAATAGCCAAAATGCCTTTCTGGGAGCATCTCCAAACTCAGGTTAAGGGAGAGGTTGGCCTCGGGATATCTCTTCCTATCCTTTTCAGTGCACCAATAGTATTTTTTATAAAACTCAAAGCTTCTCTCCCCTTGTGCGGATTGAAGAGTTGTTTTAAGCGCTCATTTTTAAATGCAATTATTCTTTCTGCTTTATTTGCATTTTTAAATACCCAGGCCCTTTTAGCCAGGTGTGCGCAAATCAATAAAAATATGATTATTGGAATGCCCATGCCTAAGTTAGCCGTTAGCCTAACCTATTTATTTTACATTATTGTGGGAATTTGTATTTATTGCTTGCGCAAAAGGGTCAGGGAGGCGATAAAACAGCCTGATTTTTTCATGCTTTTGTGCGCGCTTTTCTTCGGACTGTTAGCCTTCGGGCCCTACTATTTAACCAGAAATAACCTGGTCATTGCTTCCCCGGTTGCTTTTTTACAATATCATGTACTTGGGTTTTCCGGGATTCAGGCAACGGCTAGATGGGGGCTGCTACTTTCTTTTGCCTTATCAATAGCTATTGCGATATTTTTTTCCAGATATATAAAAAACCGTAAACACCAAATTTTTGCGGCAGCATTCATGCTGGTAGCTATATTGGATGTGAGTCCAGGATTTAAAATTCCGGATTTTAATAACTTGCCGGTATATCAATGGATGCCCAGAGAATCCGACATCTTCCTTAAAAACCTTCCGGATCAAGGCGCTGTGTTAGAGCTGACATCTTTTCCTGTTAAGAGATCGCAGAAGGTTGTTTCCGATAATTTATTTGGTTATTCTTTATTTTCAAGTTTATACCATAAAAAACCACTGGTGAGAGGGTATTCTTCAAATATTCCTCATGCTATAAATAGATATTTGTTTGATCCCCAAGACCCAACAGTATCTCCGGAAACAGTTCAATCTTTACGGAAATTTGGAGCAAAGTATTGGGTTATACACATCGATAAGTGGTCACCGGAAGATATCAGGTTGCTTAAAGTTAACACGGGGTGTCTTAAGCAAATTGCCGAATTCGACAATGGAAAAACCTTGATTTATGAAGATCCTGATCCAAAGGTAACATTAGGGGTTGGCTGGAGTGAGCGTTCCCTGGAGTAGTTGCTGTCAAGTCAAGCCGGATGAAAAAGGTTATATTTTACCGGCGTATTTTTTAAGAATTGAGTAAGGGGCATAAAATCAGCAATCTAATAAAAAATATCCTGAGTTGGAAAAATACTAAAGAGCATTTCTCCGTAGCCGCAAGAGAGAATGTTTTTCATGTTACTTGTGGGCAAAGAACACAGGATAAGAAATTAAAAGTTTTGATTACCGATACCGCTCCGCTTTATCCTGCGCAATGGGGAGGGCCTAAAAGGATTTGGAATTTATTCAGTAATTTTACTCAAGAGGATTTCGAGTTTACTTATATCGGTGTTACTTTTGAGGGGTCCGCGGAAGCTAAGTGCCGGCAGAATAAAATCCAGGATAATTTTGAAGAAATTTTAACCGTTTTCCCACCCCACTATTTTTTGTGGCATATAGTGGAAAAAACATTTTTGAAGAATACGCACCTGGATCTTTTCCCGTATTTGGCAATGTCTACGGACTGGCGTTTCAGGAGCCTGCTTAAAGCCCAAGCCGCGGATATTATAATCTGCTCCCACCCCTGGTCAGCACCTTGTATACAAAAAAAAGATAAGCAGTTCTTGATTTATGATGCCCATAACTGCGAGTATTTTTTAATGGCAAAGATATTAAAAGGGCGCCTGCTTAAAAATTTAGTCTTAAGCCAGGTTAAGGGAATCGAAGGGGCAGTTTGCAGGAGGAGCAATTTAATTTTAGCTTGCTCGGCCCAAGAAAAAGAAGACCTGGTAAAATTATACAAAATTAATCCGGACAAGATAATCATTGTTGCTAATGGCACACAGGTAAAAGAGGTGACCAGCGCAACTAAAAAAGAGGAAAGCCGTAAGAGATTGGGTCTGGCCAGCGGTGAAAAGATAGTAGTTTTTGTCGGGATGTATTATAAGCCCAATATTGATGCTGCTAATTTTATTATAAATAAAATCGCTTTGGATTTACCGGGTTTTAAATTTCTACTGATTGGTGAAATATCGAGGGCTTTTATTTCTGCAAAATTTACAGCGAATATAATATTTTTGGGCAAAGTTAACGAGGAGCAATTAGATGCAGCGTTGAGAGCAGCAGATATCGCCATTAATCCGATGTTTGACGGTTCAGGAGTTAATATCAAAATGCTCGATTATCTGGCTTATGGATTACCGATTGTAACTACGGAATGCGGTGCCCGGGGCATAGAGACCGGCGGCCAGGAGGCCATGATCGTAGTTTCCCCCTCTGATTTTCCCGAGGCGATCAGGAAAATAGATGCTGATCCAGGGCTTAAAGCACGTTTGGCAGAAGCTGGCAGGAGATTAGCCTTTGAGCGTTATGACTGGAAAAGCATTAGCCAGGAATTAAGGGAGGCGTTATTGAAAAGGCTAAAATATAACCATGCATAGTAAATTAAGGATTATTTTAGTTTCCCCATACTTACCGGCTGGTGATACTACTGGCTGCGCCCGTAAGATTTATGATTTTATCCGGTTAATGAATAAAAAAGGCCATCAGATTAACCTTTTGTCATTTTGCAGCCAGGAGGATAAAAAAAGGGTGCCTTCAATTAGCACCTTCTGCCGTAAAATTTATTTGGAATACCTGCCGGATTACAACAGCTTTCCCGTCCAATCTGCCTGTTTTAAAAAAGCTGTTGCAGAATTGGTGCAACAGCAGGCAGTCGATATCCTGCAATGCGAAAATTCATATTTAAGGCGTTATTTTTCTAAACGCATCGGGATCTTATCGGTTTTAGTTGAACATGAAATTTTATCCGCTACTTTCCGGCAGCGCTGCCGGCTTACGGGGAATTATCTTGGCCGGTTGATTTTATCTGCGCGGTCGATAAAAAAAATATTTCAAGAGAGAAAATGGTATGGCGGATTCAACCGGATTATTGTATTTACTGATGAGGATAAAAAAATAATTTCCTCAACCGGTAAGGCAAACTCGGAGGTTATTCCTTTAGGCATAGATTCACAAGAGTATTTATCCGTGACCGAAGATAAAAAAACCTACGATCTTATTTTTGTGGGTAATTTTTCCCACTCTCCGAACGAAGATGCCGTACTGTATTTTTACCGGCAGAT
Source organism: Candidatus Omnitrophota bacterium (assembly GCA_041308825.1). Taxonomy (GTDB): domain Bacteria; phylum Omnitrophota; class Gorgyraeia; order Gygaellales; family Profunditerraquicolaceae; genus UBA6249. Next base: position 13,424 of record JBFZAU010000152.1, on the reverse strand, counting down.
CCTGCCGCTGATTAAAGAGGAGTTGCCCGGGGTGACTTTGTTGGTGGCCGGGGCAAGACCTTCTCTGGCGGTAAAAAATCTATCCCGGCTTGATCAGCAGGTGACCGTTACCGGATATGTCCGGGATGTAAAGTGCCTTTATGCCCAGAGCAGGGTTTTTATTGCCCCGCTGCGTTACGGAACCGGGATGAGTTTTAAAATTTTAGAAGCTTTAGCCTCGGGCACAGCGGTAGTAACTACTCCGGTTGGCGCAAGAGGGATAATCCCTAAACAGATTGTTAAAGTCGCAAGCGATCGGCAGGAATTTGCCCGGGCGGTTATTACGCTGCTGAAAAGCCCTGATCTGCGCCAGGAAGTTTCACTCCGGGGACGCCAGGCGGTGCAAAAGCTTTACGATTGGGGCAACCTGATCGATAAATATGAGAGTATTTATTATAGTCTATTGCATAACTAATTTTTAGCCATGGGTTTTATTTCGATTATTATAGTTACCTGTAATTCAGCCGCACGCATCCAAAAATGCCTGGATTCAGTCATGGGCCAGAGTAGTAAAGATTGGGAATTAATTGTTGTGGACAATGCCTCTACAGATAAAACTAAAGAGATTTTGAAAAGCCGTCTGGAACAAATTAAATTGATTGAGAATCCCGTGAATTTCGGTTACGCTAGAGCCTTAAACCAGGGCATTGCCGGTTCAGCCGGTGAATTTATCTTATGCTTAAATGATGATGTAGTGCTTCAAGGTGAAGATTTTTTAACTTCGGTCAGCGAAGGATTGGAAAAAGATGGGCATTGCGGTGCGGTCCAGCCGAAAATGCTTAGGCCCGACGGGGCCATCGATACTACCGGTATTAAGCTTTCTTTTTTAAGGCGGTATTACGATTTGAATTATGGTAAATCTGAGGCGCCGGAATTCAATCGGGAAAGATATATTTTTGGTGCCTGTGATGCCGCTGTACTTTACCGCCGGAAAGCGCTAAAGGAAATCTGTTGGGCAAACGAGTATTTTGACGAAGACTTCTTTGGTTTGGTCGAAGATGTCGATCTTAGCTGGCGCCTTAAGAAAAAAGGCTGGCGCACGATATATTCGCCCCAGGCCGTCGGGATTCATTGCCGAGGTTTATCCCGCCGCCGCGATCATTTTACGCGATATCTTAATCTGCGTAATCGCTACTTTATGTTGATGAAGAATGAAAGCCTCTGGGGTTTTTTAAGGTTTCCGTTGGTTTTTTTAATCTATGATTTGTGGCGTAATTTATTTATGCTGCTGATTAATCCCGGCTATGCATTGAAAACTTATGTTGAGGTTGCGGGGAAATTACCTAAGATGCTGAATAAACGAAAAAATTAATTTTAACGATGAAACAGTACTGGTTAAAAAATATTGATTTTATCAGCGTCGCGGTTATTTTTCTTTGGATTTCTTTTTTTCCTACTCCACTTCAGGAGAAATTCATTAATGCCGGAAGAATTTTTATGGCTTTAGCTTTTTTGGCGATGATCGCCCGTAGGATAAAATTAATTAAATCGATTTTTACTTTAAAAGATATACCGGTGTTGATTTTTATTGCCGTTTTAAGCTTAAACATATTTTCCGCTGAATTTAGTGCGGTTTCTTTCCAGGCCTACCTGAATTTAGCGATTCCCATGTTTTTTATTTATTATTTAACCAAAGAGGGAATTTCTAGAGGAAATAATTTTACTTATTTAGCCGGAGTTATTGCCTTAACCAGTATTTTTATCGCTATGCTGGGGGTCTTTGAGTCCCTGTTTGCCTTTAATCCTCTCTATGAGCATTTTATTGAAAACCCATTTTACCGGCGGTATATAACCGGGTTTGTCCGGCCGATGTCTACGCAAATGCACACTGTACCTTTGGGAACTTATTTATTAGGCTGTTTGCCGTTTAATTTTATTCTTTTTAAGCAGAAGCGTCAGTTGTTCCGATTACTGGGGGGAATAGGAATTATTTTGAATGTTACCGTAATTATTCTGACTTTTTCCCGTGGTGTATTTTTTGGGTTAACCGCGATGATCGTATTTTATCTGTTGGTACAAGGTAATGACCGCAAGGCCCTTATTTGCCTGGCGGGAATTTTAATCTTTGTGTTGGGATGCGCTTATCTGCCGTATCCTTTCAGCCGGTTTTCTCCGGAGGGGATATTGTTCGATGACGGAGGGGTTTTTTCCTCCTACCTTTCCGATCGGTGGAGTATCGTAAAAAATATGCTTGATATACATCCTTTAACCGGGGTAGGATTACAGCATTTTAGAATTCATTTTGATAATTTCTTTACCGGAACGGTTAAGGTGCCTTTTGAGTTGCACTCTCCTGGGCTGTTGTCGGTTCCTTTTGAATTCAAGGTTGCCGATAATATGTATCAGACCCTGCTGGCTGAAACAGGCTTGATCGGTTTTTTAGGATTTATTGCGCTGGCGCTTTATTTTTTGATCAGCGGATACAAAAAAGGGCGCTCGCCGGGATATCCGCTTAAGCGTCGCCGGCAATTGTTTACGGTGTTAGCGGCCTTCTTCGGGTTTTTAGTAAATATGGCGGCTTATGATTTATTTTATTGGCCGGGACAGTACATATTTTTCTGTATAATTATCGGGATTTTAGCCGGATGTTTTAAGGATGCCGATATGCAGGATTCCCTGGAAAAGCCAAAACATAATTAATCTGCTGTAATATGAGAATATTATTCTTGTTTAAGAATGAAAATTTTTTAGCGCCTTCCGGTTTATGCTGTATTTCGGCCGTGGCCGTTAAAGAAGGACACCAGACCTATCTTTGTGAAGTAAACTCGCATGATGTCTTAAAGAGCATCTTTAGCCTTAAGCCGGAGATGGTTGCTTATAGTTCTTCGACGGGTGAAGCCAAGCATTACCTTAGGTTAAACAGGCTGATTAAAAATAATTTTCCCGGCATCTTTACCTTAATGGGCGGGCCTCATCCTACCTTTTATCCCGGGGTAATTACAGAAGGGGAATTGGACGGAATTTGTGTTGGCGAAGGGGAAGGGGCCTTGGTGGATTTGTTGAGGGCCTTGGGTGCAGGAAGTTCTGCGGACAATATTCCCAATATTGTTACACGCAACAGCCAGGGGCCGGTAGTTATCCGCGATCTAATTGAAGATCTAGATAAATTACCTTTTCCGGATTATGAGTTATTGTATAAGCATACTGCCCTGGGGAATTATCCGCTCAAGAGTTTTATTGCTTCCCGGGGATGTCCTTATGATTGTACTTATTGTTTTAATCATGCCTGGCGTAAAATTTATCAGGGCAAGGGGAAGGTTGTGCGCCGGCATAGCGTGGATTATTTGATCGATGAAATCAAGCAGGTTAAGCAAAAATGGCCGTTGAGCTATATCAAGTTTTACGACGACATCTTTACTTACGGTGCAGATGATTGGCTGGAAGAATTTTGCAGGAAATATAAAGATGCAGTTGGGTTACCGTTTTTCATTTTGACCCGCGTCGATTTATTAACCGAAGATACAGTAAAATTGCTTAAGCAGGCAGGTTGCCATACGATCAGTATGTCTATTGAAAGCGGTAATTCGGGGATTAGAGATAATTTGTTGCACCGGACAATGACCGATGCCCAGATCATTCAGGCTTACCACCTTTGTGAAAAATACGGTATTTATACTTTTACTAATTGTATCGTCGGGTTACCGGGCGTAACCAGGCATAATGAGATTGAGTCACTGGAGTTGGCGGTAAAAGCCAGGGCCTCTTGGGCGGAGTTTCCTATTTTTTATCCTTATCCGGGAATTGAACTTACGGATAAGGCGGTCAAGGCCGGACACTATCAGCCGAATTATGAACAGATGCATACTTCTTATATGCACCGCTCGCTTTTAAACTGTTTCAGTCAGAAAGAAAAAGACTGGCAGGTAAATTTCTCAGCCCTGGCTCCGATCGCTGTAGCTTATCCCAGGCTGAAAAATTTTATTGTCGGGCAGCTTTTATCTTTGCCGAATAATGTAATTTTTACTTTTCTCTATTATCTGGTTAAGATGCGCGTGTTTAGAAAAAAGATTTATGTCACTAAAACTACCTTTTTAAATTCGCTGAGAATTTTTATTAAGAGCTTAAGGCAGGAATTCTTTGGCCGCCAGAATAAAAAAGGATGAAAAAATTACTTATTATTAAATTGGGCTATTCCGAAACCCTGGATAATCAGGTTAGTTTAGTTACCAGCCTAGGGGATGTTTTAAGAGCCACCGTCCTGTTGCATTTTTTTAAAGAATACCGGATCAGCTGGTTGGTAGCGGCCAAAGCGCGGCCGTTATTAGAAGGAAATAAATACATCGACCGAATTTACGATTACAGCCAACAGGTATTATGTTTATTGCAGAAGAAAAGTTTTGATCTGGTAATTAATCTGGAGAAGCTGCCCGGAGTTTGCGCCTTTGCGGAAGGGGTTACCACTAAAGAGTATTTGGGATTTCGACTGGGGGGGTCTAACGAGCCGCCGGTGAAATTTATTGCGGAAGATAAATCAGCAAGAATTTCGCAATATTTAGCTGAGAAAAAAAACAATCAGGATTGCTGGCAGCAGGTTATCGCAGAGTCATTGGGTAAGCAGTGGCGCGGTGAAGGTTATATTCTCGGCTATCGGCCAAGCTCTAAGATTAAATATGATATCGGCTTTAACTGGACGGTGGGAAATAAATGGCCGGTTAAAGCCTGGCCGAGAAAAAAATGGGAGAAGTTAGGAGAATTAATTGATAAAAAATATTCCATTTCCTGGCAAAAAGGCTTAAACAGCCTCAAAGAGTATATTGACTGGATAAATTCCTGCCGGTTGGTGGTTACGGCAGACACCCTGGGGCTGCATATTTGTTTCGCTTTGAGAAAAAGAGTAATTGCCCTTTTCGGCCCGACATCTCACCGCGAAATGTATTTTTATAATTGCGGTTCCGTAATTTTGCCGCAAACTACCTACCGTTGCCTGCCCTGCTTTAAATCGCAGTGCAGCAAAAAGAGGCAATGTATGGATTTTATCGATCCGGAAACAGTAAAAAGGAAAATCGAACGTGAACTTAAAAACAGTAAAATTACCCGCAAACTATAATTATATCGCCTGTTTTTTAACCCTGGAGTGCAATCTAAAGTGCAATTATTGTATAAACCACTTTAGGGCGAAGCAATTTTCGAAGCGCAAGCTGATTACCGGAAAAGAATGGGTTTTGCTTTTAAACCGCCTGGAATGCCCCGGGGATTTACCGGTTACCTTGCAGGGGGGTGAGCCGAGCTTGCATCCCGATTTTACCTGGATCATTAATAATTTAAGGAAAGATTTACCCATCGATATTTTGACGAATCTAAATTTCGATATCGATGATTTTATCGGTGAAGTTAACCCTTTGCGGTTAAAACGCAATGCCCCCTATGCCAGTATCCGGGCGAGCTATCATCCGGGGTACATGGATTTGGATAGACTGATCAGTAAGACGATGAAATTAACGGCGGCGGGATTTTCCATCGGAATCTTTAGCGTGCTGTATCCGCCTTTTATCGAACAGGTCCAGCGGGCCAAGGAGCAATGTCAAAAAGCGGGAATCGATTTCAGGACCAAAGAGTTTTTGGGAGAATATAACAAAAAGATCTATGGGACCTACCGTTATCCTGAAGCGGTAGGTAGCTTAAAGTTTAAGCACTGTCTTTGTAAAACGTCGGAAATGATTATCGGTACCCAGGGGGATGTTTATCGCTGCCACCACGATTTTTATAAGAATTTTTCTCCGGTGGGGAATCTATTGGACCCTGATTTCGAAGCTCGGGATATTTTCAGAGAATGTGATAGTTTCGGGGATTGCAACCCCTGTGATATAAAAGTAAAAACCGATCGTTTTCAGGTATACGGGCACTCTTCGGTGGAGATCAAGGAGATAAAATAATGATTGCACGACGTAAAACGCATATTTTAAATTCGGATTTTATCCGGGCGGTGAAAAGTTTATTCCAGAAAGATATAAATCCTGACGGCTGGGTAAGGGAGTGGGAGCGGACTTTTGCTGAGTTTATCGGTACAAAATATGCAATTGCCGCTAGTTCCGGCCGCAAGGCCTTAGAGCTGATTTTGTGTTGCCTAAAATTAAATCCGCAGGATGAGGTTTTGCTGCCTGCTTATACGCTCAAAGATTTGATCCCGGTAATCCAGAAATTGAAATTGACTCCTGTGCCGGTTGATATTGAGACAGATTCTTTTAATCTGTCTCTTCTAGATTTGGAGCATAAAATATCCAAGCGTACCAAAGCAATTATTGCCACTCATATTTTCGGCGGGCCTTGCCAGATTGATAAAATCTTAAGTATCGCTAAAAATAATTCCTTATTTGTCATCGAAGATTGTGCGCATTCCGCCGGCGCAGTGTATCAGGGTAAAAAAACCGGGTCTTTCGGGAACGCCTCATTTTTTAGTTTTGAATCGATGAAGCCGGTGAATACTTACGGGGGAGGCATGATTCTTACCGATGATAGCACTATGGTGGAGCGGCTTAGGCAAATGACTGCCGGCGACAAAAAAACAGATTCCGTGCCGTTTAAGAAAATGACCGTGGCGTTAACCGAGAGCATTCTATTTTCTACTTGGTTTGCCTGGCCGCTTTTGTATTTATTATCTTCCCGGCGATTAAACGCTAAGCTCACTCGGCTTTACCGCTTAGTGCAAAAGCCCCCGGCGCCCCATACCGCTTTTAGCGCCTTTCAGGCGAGGATCGGTTTAGAAAAAATTAAAACACTTGCGGCAAGGATTAAAAAGAGGCAAGCCGCTGCCGATTTGCTGAAGTCTTTATTAGATAGGCGGATTAAGCCTCAAGTGATTAATGTCGGGGCGAGCCATAATTATTATTTTTTTGTAGTTTTAGTGCCGCAAGATGCTTGGCGGGTTAGAAGATTTTTATTGGGTCGGGGAATTGATGCCGGGGTAGCCTCTGAGGTTACCGATAATTGCGGTGAAATTTTAGGGCAAAATTGCCTTGGCGCCAATGAAGTCTTTAGCCGGGCCATCCAGCTTCCTTTATATGAAGGGTTGTCTGAACAAAAAATCCGGCACCTCGCCCGGGCTTTAAATGAGGCACTCGGATGAATATACTTTTAATTGATCCGCCGTATAATTATACGGAAATCGGGGGAGCCAAGCAAAATTTCCGGAATGTACTCAATCAAATCCCTTCTTTGGGGCTGGCTTATCTAGCCGCGGTAGCCGAGCAAAAAGGGCATCGCGTCAAAATAATCGAGTGTACCTTTAAGCAGGAGTATGTTAATCTCTTAGCCAATGTTAAATTATTTGCTCCGGATATCGTAGGCCTGACCGCGACTACTCCTGCATTTGGGAATGCCGCTTTAGTTACGGCTGATTTACGCAAAATTGTGCCGGAAGCGGTATTTATTTGCGGAGGGGCACATCCTACGGTTTGCACCCAGGATTGTTTAAATGATGATTTATTTGATTTTTTAGTTTTAGGAGAAGGGGAGGAGACGTTTCTGGAGCTGATTGACTATCTTCAGGCAAAAGATAAATATATTTTAGAAAATATCCGGGGGATTGCTTTTAAGCGCGACGGAAAGATGGTGATTACCGGGGCCCGCAAAAAGATTGCGGATCTGGATACCCTGCCTTTTCCGGCCAGGCATCTTTTACATCCCCTATCCGGATACCGTCCCACCCCGGCTTCTTACCGGAAGCTGCCGGTAGCGGTAATGATGACTTCGCGCGGCTGTCCCAGCCGCTGTGTGTTTTGTGACCGCGCGGTTTTCGGGGAAACATTCAGAAGCCGCAGTGTAGCGAATGTTTTGGCGGAAGTGGAAGAGGTGACCCAAAAGCACAAGGCCAAAGAAATACGTTTTTTCGACGATACTTTTACCCAGGATGCGAAATTCGTAGAGCAGCTTTGCGCGGGAATGCGAAAATTAAATCCTCCGGTGTTCTGGACCTGCTTGACTAAAGTTGCAACGGTTAATCTTGAAATGTTAAAATCGATGCGCAGTGCAGGATGTTGGCAGGTGCTATTTGGCCTTGAGTCGGGGGATGATTATATATTAAGCAGGTTAAACAAAGGCAATACCGTGGAGCAAAACAAAAAAGCTGTTTTATGGGCCAAGCAGGCGGGTTTGAGCATCCGCGCCGATTTTTTAGTCGGCAGCCCCTGGGAGACCAAAACAAGTTTTAAGAAAACCCTGGATTTTGCTAAAGCCTTGCCTTTGGATTTCGCCCATTTCAATAAATTTGTTCCCCTGCCCGGATCGGATATTTATAAAAATTTAATTGCCGGGGGGCATAAATTCAATTTTGACCAGGGGTTTTATATTAATAACCACCATAACTTTGCTTATGTGCCGGAAGGATTTACCCGTCAAGAGTACGCCAGTGCCCTTAATGCGGCGTATAAAAATTTCTATTTAAGGCCGGGATATATCTGGAGAAGGCTTTTATCTTTACGCACCCTGGAGGAGATTTGGGGCCAGCTGCGCGGCTTAACCTCTATTTTGTCTCTATGATTTCAGTGAGGTTAAGATTGTTCGATTAATGATGGCCGAAAGGTTAAGGTCCCAAGAAAACTAAAGAGAAGATGAAGTTTAAAAACAGCCAATCATAAGATGCCGACACGATTTTTAACCAGTTTGTTAAATTTTATCCAGATTATGAAATGCCGCCGCGCGCAAAAGGCCCCGGATTGCGTTTTATTCCCGGTGATCTGGGTGACTAATCAATGTAATTTACGTTGCCAGATGTGTGATCAGTGGAAAACAAAGGCTGCAGGAGAGTTGACCAAAAAAGAATGGTATGGTTTTATCGATTCAGCGGCCCGGCTGCAAGCCAAGGTTATCGTTATTACCGGAGGGGAGCCGCTTTTACGAGCGGATATCTATGAGATTATTAAATATATCAGAGGTAAGAATATCGGTTGCCATTTATGCAGCAATGGGAGCCTGCTAAATGATATCAGCACTGTCAATAAGCTTGGGCAAGCGGGATTAAATTCTATTTCCGTTTCGCTGGATAGCCCCACTGCCCGGATTCACAACGCCATCCGGGGGGCTGATTGTTTCGAGGCGGCCGTCAGCGGGATAAAACTTTTGAAGAAAAATTATCCGCGAGTAAGGGTAGGAATAAATTGTTTGATTACCAGGCTGAATTTTAACGGCCTTGACCAAATGATTTATTTCGCGCAGAGCCTAAAAGTTGACCAGATCAAATTTGATTTAGTGCACACTAATTTGATGCATAAAAACAAGCCGTTGGAAAGCTTTGAAGGGATTATTTTTAAGCCCGAAGATTTAGTTGGATTAGAAAGCGAGATCAAGAAGCTCATTGCTGCCTGTGCAAAAAGCAGGCTTTTGACCAATTCCCGCACTTTTTTAAACGGGATCTTGCCTTTTTGTCGGCAACAGCCTAATAAATTTAAATGTTATGCCGGGTATGTTTCTTGTGCCGTCGATGCTTTGGGCAGGGTTTCTGTTTGTGACAATTTTGATGGATTGGAAAACTTGCGGGATAAGCCGTTTGAACAAATCTGGCGCTCGCCGCTTTTTCAGGAGTTACGCGTTAAGGTGGGGGATTGTCAGGAGAGATGTTGGGACTCGACCCATGGGGAGATTAATATTCGTTGTTCAATCAAAGGGCTGTTAAAAGAAATTCCGCAGGTAATCCGGGAGCAGTTTTTTTATTTGTAAGCTTTCGGCAGGCGCTTAAGGCGCGTAAAGTACGTTTGTTTTAAGGGAATCAAAATTTCTTAAGCCGTTAAATAAGGCGATAACCAGGGGGTAATGTGGAGAAGATGAAGGATCAGCTTAGTATTTCTGTTTGCGTTCCGGCTTTTAATGAAGCGGCAGCCCTGAAAGATGCGGTAAAAGATTTATTCGAAACCCTGACTTCTTTAGTCGGCGGTTTGGAAATTATTATTGTTAATGACGGTAGCAGTGATGCTACGGCTACTTTAGCGCAGGAGCTAAGCAGGGATTATGATCAAAAGATTAGAGTTATTCACCATCCCGTTAATTTAGGCCTGGGGGCTTCTTATAAAGACGCTTTAGCCATCGCTCGGGGGCAATATTTCACCTGGTTTCCCGGCGACCATGAAAATTCGGCACAAGAACTTGCGCAATGTTTGCCGTATCTGGCCCAAGATACCGTGGTTACTTCTTACCACGGAGAATCGGATAAACGCACCTGGTTTCGCCGCCGCCTCTCGCATTTATACACCTGGATATTAAACAAACATTTTCGGTTGAAAATTAAATATTATAACGGGTTGTCTATTTTTCCGACCGGAGTATTACGCTCATGCCCTTTGATCTCCAATGGTTTTGCCTTGTCCGCAGAGAGCTTAATCCGGACGCTTAGATCCGGATGCAAAGTGGTGGAATTATTATATCCGCTCGAAAAGCGCCAAGGCGGACGTTCCAACGCCATAAGTTTTTTTTCCCTGTTCGGTATGTTCAAAGACCTTATCCGTAACCTGGTGTTTTTAATCCGGAAAACCCGCTAAAAATGAAAAACCTGATTATCATCCCCACGTATAATGAAAGCCAGAATATCGAAAAGTTAATTGAAGAAATTTTAATTCTTCATCCCCAGGTTAAAATTTTGGTGATTGACGATAATTCTTCCGATGGCACCGGTGAGTTGGTTAAAACTATGGCGCAAAGGTGTGCGAACATTCAGTTGATGCAGCGTTCGGAAAAACTTGGCCTGGGCAGTGCGCTTAAGGCCGGCTACCGGGCGGCTTTAGAGGGGAATTTTGACTGTATTTTACAAATGGACGCAGATTTTTCTCACAATCCCCAAGAGATCGGGCATCTTTTAAACGCCGCCGCCTCCGGAGCCGGGTTAGTCATTGGCTCAAGATATAAGGGCGGTTTTAGAGTAAAGGATTGGTCTCTTTTTAGAATGGGCTTAAGTTATCTTGGTAATCTGTATGCCCGGTTTATCCTGGGCTTTAGAGTTTATGATGCGACCAGCGGTTTTCGGTGTTTTCGATCCGACCTGCTCAAAGAAATTAATTTATCAGCGTTGATTTCTAAAGGCTACGGCTTGCAGATTGAAATGACCTACCTGTGTTACCGCCAAGGTTCTTCAATCAAAGAAGTCCCCATTTTATTTACCAGGCGTAAGGCAGGAAGTTCTAAGCTCGATTTCAGGATAGTCATGGAGGCGTTTTTTACCGTTTTAAGGATAAAATTTTTAAGTCAGCGTAACAAATCCGCCGGGGGAACTTGAGGAAGATGAATATACTGGGTATTTCTTGTTTTTATCATGATAGCGCGGCCTGTCTGGTGCGCGACGGAAAGATTATCGCGGCGGCGCAAGAGGAAAGGTTCAGCCGTAAAAAACACGATTCTGACTTCCCCGCGCAAGCAGCTGCCTGGTGTTTAAAAAGCGCAGGGATCTCAAGTGCGGCTTTGGATTATGTAGTTTTTTATGATAAACCATTGATTAAGTTTGAACGGTTAATCGAAACTTATTTAAGTTACGCTCCCGGGGGGTTAAAGCAGTTTATGTTCTCCATGCCTTTATGGCTTAAGCAGAAGCTATGGATTCCCGAGATTATCAGGAAAGAGCTTAATTATCGGGGAGAGGTCCTTTTTTGCGGGCACCATGAATCTCACGCCGCCAGCGCTTTTTACCCTTCTGCATTTACGCAGGCGGCTTTTTTGACTTTAGATGGAGTCGGGGAATGGGAAACAGCGAGTTTCGGTGTCGGGCAGGGCAATAATTTAGAGGTGCAATATTATTTAAATTTCCCGCATTCATTGGGGCTGCTTTATTCAGCTTTTACTTATTACACCGGTTTTCGGGTTAACTCCGGAGAATATAAATTAATGGGCCTGGCTCCTTACGGAGAGCCCCGGTATAAGGATTTAATTCTCAAAGAATTGCTGGATTTAAAGGCCGACGGTTCTTTTAAAATGAACATGAAATATTTCGGTTATTGCCATACTTTGAAGATGACCAATCGGCGTTTTGACCGTTTATTCGGTTCTGCGCCCAGAGAGCCGGAAAGCAGGATCAGCCAGCATTATATGGATGTCGCTGCTTCGATCCAATGGGTTACCGAGGAAATTATGCTGCGGATGGCTAGGCATGTGCATAAGGTCACCGGGCAGGATAATCTTTGCCTGGCCGGGGGGGTAGCTTTAAATTGCGTGGGGAATGGTAGAATATTACGCCAAGGCCCGTTCAAAAACATCTGGATCCAACCGGCCAGCGGGGATGCCGGGGGAGCATTGGGTGCCGCATTGTTGGTTTGGCATAAATATCTAGGGCAAAAGCGCAGCGTCGACGGAGTTAAAGACTCAATGCAGGGTTCATTTTTAGGGCCGGCGTACAGCGATGAAGAAATTGAAAGCTTTTTAAAAACCGAAAACATTCCGTTTATTAAGTTAGAGTCCTCTAATTTGCCAGAGACGGTTGCCCGATTACTCCAGGAGGGCAACGTAGCGGGGTGGTTTCAGGGTAGAATGGAGTTCGGGCCGCGGGCTTTGGGAGCCCGGAGCATTCTGGCTGACCCGCGGAATCCACAAATGCAATCTAAGTTAAACCTTAAGATTAAATTCCGCGAGTCATTCCGCCCTTTTGCTCCCAGCGTGCTTTGTGAGGAGGCGGGTAAATGGTTTGATCTGGACCGCCAAAGCCCGTATATGCTGATTGTTGCTCCGGTTAAGCAGGAAAAAATCGCGGGAAGTAAAAATGAGCTTGATTTAGCCTGCGGTTTTGAAAAGCTTAAGTTGAACCGTTCCCTGATTCCCGCCGTTACCCATGTTGATTATTCAGCCAGGGTTCAAACCGTTGCCAGAGAAGAAAACCCGGTTTATTACGACACGATCAATGAGTTTTTTAAAAAAACCGGTTGTCCAATAGTGATCAATACTTCCTTTAATGTGCGTGGGGAGCCCCTGGTGTGTACGCCGCTGGATGCTTTTAGATGTTTTATGCGTACGGATATGGATTATTTGGTTATGGGCAGTTATTTGCTGGATAAGCGTTCGCAGGGCAGCTTAAGCGGACATAAGTTTAATCTTAAAAACTTACCGATGGATTGAGCCATGGATAAAATCATTACTGATAAATTAATATTAAAAAAATTTGGGCTTTTAATGACCGCGGTTTTCTTCTTAATTGAGCTGGTTATGTTTGTAAGAACAAAACAAGTTTTTATCTTACCCGTGGCAATGGCCATGTTGTTTGTGTTGCTGGCGGCGTTACTCCCGTCTAGTTTAAAATACATTTATATTCTTTGGATGAGGCTGGCCTATTTTTTAAGCTGGGTTAATACCCGATTGTTGTTAGGCATAATGTTTTATTTTATCTTTTCCCCGATCGGTTTATTCATGCGCTTATTTAAAATTGATCCTTTGAAAAAAAAGTGCGTCAATTCTGTCGATTCGTATTGGCAAGCCAGGATCGG
>JBFZAU010000151.1:0-19588 GCA_041308825.1 Candidatus Omnitrophota bacterium | reverse complement strand
TGCTTTTGGGTGAATTCGGTATCGTGATTACTTCCAGTGTTCTCTCGGTCGGCGGGGAGTCGACTAAGCGGGGAATGACCGATAAGATTAATGAAGCCAGCGGGAATCGGGATACCGTGGGCGGGATATTTGAAGTTTTAATCAGGAATATTCCGGTTGGGCTGGGCAGTTATGTGCAGCCCGACCGCCGGCTGGATAGCCGCCTGGCAGGGGCGATTATCGCTATCCCCGGAGTTAAGTCTTTTGAAGTGGGCTTAGGTTTAGGTTACGGAATCAGTTTCGGTTCCGAGGTGCATGACGCAATTTACTATAATCGTAAGAAAGGCTATTTCCGTTTATCCAATAATGCCGGAGGGATTGAAGGAGGGATTTCCAACGGCCAGGAGATTATTTTACGGGCCTGCATGAAGCCGATTGCCACCCTGCTAAATCCGCTGGGTTCGGTAAATATTCGCAGTAAAAAATCATCGCTGGCCGCGGTTGAGCGTTCGGATATTTGCGTAGTTGAGTCTGCCGGGGTGGTGGCTGAAGGGGCCAGCGCCTTAGTCTTAGCGGATGCCTTCCTGGAAAAATTCGGGGGGGACTGCCTGGAAGATATTAAGGGTGCTTACCAAAAATATCTCAAACGGATTAATGCGTAGCCTCGATTATTATAACGTTAAGCTCGAAAGATTAAAAAACTCTAATCGTGTATTCTTAAAAGGCGAAATTACCAATAATTCCGGTAAATCTTTTAACACGGTGGCGGTACGCATTATGCTGTTTGTGAAGAATGTTATTACTAACAATGAGGTTTTTTTGATTAATGATCTGCCTAACGGGGCAACCAAGGCCTTTGAAAGGCATGTTTATGATTTAACTCCCGGGCAATCCTTCGAAGATATTACCCGGTATGAAATCTTTACGGAAAATTGCTATTAAAAAATATTTTCTTCTGCGGGGAAAATAGTTGGTTAGAAAATATCGCCCCTTGCGTCTATTTAAGCAAGGAGGTGATCGCAATGGAAGAAAACGCAATCAGCGTCAGCCGCATCTTTAAGCTGGAGAGCGATTCTAAGCTTAAAGCTTTTGCGGATGTTTCGTTTTCCGGGATGGTGATTAAAGGGTTTAGCGTGGTAGACGGGGAAAAGGGGCTGTTCGTGAGCATGCCGCGCCATCAGGGTAAGGATGGCAAATGGTATGAAACGGTAACCCCGGCGACTAAAGAATTAAAACAACAGTTAACCCAGGCCGTTTTGGAAGCGTATCAGAGTTAATTATCGGGGAGTAAAGGTTGAGGCTAAGCGGGTTTGAGGCAAAACTAAGCTTAGCCTCAACCTGTACTTTGTTAAAAGGATGAATATTTATTTAGTCGGATTCATGGGCACCGGCAAAAGTTCGGTGGGGCGTAAACTTGCCCAATTGCAAAAATGGAATTTTGTTGATTTGGATGAATTAATTGAACTTAAAGAGCAGCGCCGGATTGTCGATATCTTCGCCCATGACGGGGAGCCGTATTTCCGTAAGGTTGAAAAAAAAGTTTTAAAGCAGGTGGCGACCCAAAAAAAATTCGTGGTGGCCTGCGGCGGCGGGGCAGTACTTGATCCGGGTAACATTAAATTAATGAAGAAAACCGGTAAAATAGTCTGTTTGTCTGCCGACTGCAAAACGATTTTAGCAAGAGTTTCATCCGGCCAGGGCCGGCCGATTTTAAATGTCGGTAACCCCGCAAAGCGTATCGAGCTTTTACTTAAGCTGCGCGCCCCTTATTATGCCCAGGCGGATATAGCCGTGAATACCTGCCGCTTGTCGGTTAATCAAGTGGCCGGTAAAATTGCCCGGTTGTTTAAGTTTATAAAAAAATGAATAACTTCGAGGCCCTGGTCAGCCTTAATTTTATTCCGCAGCTGGGTAGCGTGCGGCTGAAGGGGTTGCTTAACTATTTCGCCCAGCCCCGGGAAATTTTTAAGGCCAAAAAATCTTCTTTAGCGGCGCTTTTAGGTGAAGAGTTGGCTTTAAAGATTTCCGGTTTCGACAGCACCAAGCTTAAAGATGATTTGAAGCGGGCTAAAGAATCGGGGATCAGGATTATTACGTTTATGGATCCCGAATACCCGGCTGCTTTAAAAGAAATACCGGCTTATCCGATCGTGCTTTATTGTGCGGGAGAAAGTTCGGTGCTTGGCCAGCCGGCAATCGGGATTGTGGGATCGCGCCGAGCTTCGTTTTACGGTTTGAATCAAGCGGAAAAATTTGCCGCGCAGTTGTCGCAAGAAGGTTTAACCGTGGTTTCGGGGATGGCCCGCGGTGTAGATACCTATGCTCATCGGGGGGCAATTAAAGCCGGCGGCCGCACGGTTGCGGTGATGGGCAGCGGTTTTGATCATATTTATCCCCGGGAAAATTCCGCTCTAGCGGCTGAAATCGCCGCAAAGGGCGCCGTAATTTCGGAATTTTCCATGGACAGCCGGCCCCTGCCGGTGAATTTTCCCCGGCGTAACCGTTTGATCAGCGGGTTAAGCCTGGGAATTTTGATTACTGAAGCAGCCAGAAACAGCGGGGCTTTGATCACCGCGGATTTTGCCTTGGAGCAAGGGCGGGAGGTTTTTGTCCTTCCCGGCAGAATCGATACATTTACTTCTGCCGGCAGTAACTCTTTGCTTAAGCAGGGGGCGAAAATGGTTACTGATTGCGAGGATATCTTACAGGAGTTCGCGCACGTCGCCATCGCCAAGCCCCAACCGCTTTTAACCAAGCAGTCTAAAACGGTTGAGGCCGGCGAGGAAAACCGCCTCTACGAATATCTAAGTAACCAGCCGGTAACGGTGGACGATTTGATCGAAAGATCATCCCTGCCCAGCAACCGGGTTTTAGATTTAATCTTGAGTCTGCAGTTTAAGAAATTAATTAAAGCATTACCGGGCAAACAATTTATAAGGAGTACTGATTAATGAGCAATAATCTGGTGATTGTTGAATCTCCGACTAAGGCGAAAACGATCGGGAAAATATTGGGGGATGATTTTAAAGTGCTTTCTTCCATGGGCCATATTATCGATCTGCCGGCTAAAAAACTGGGGGTGGATGTAGATGATGATTTTAAGCCGGATTACACGGTAATTCCGGGCCGGAAAAAAATAATGGCGCAATTAAAAAAAGAAGCTAAAGGTGCTAAAAATATTTATATCGCCACCGATCCTGACCGGGAGGGGGAGGCGATCGGCTGGCAAATTAAAGAAAAGATCCTGAAAGGGAAAAACGTTTTAAGGGTCAGTTTCCACGAGATTACTCCGAATGCGGTGGCAGAGGCTTTTAAGAATGCCCGGGAGTTTGACCATAACATGATCGAGGCGCAGGTCGGCCGACGGGTACTGGACCGCCTGGTGGGGTATTTTTTGAGCCCGCTTTTATGGAAAAAGATCGCCCGGGGATTAAGCGCCGGGCGTGTGCAATCGGTAGGTTTAAGGCTGATCGTGGAACGGGAGCGGTTGATCCAGAAGTTTGTGGCCAGCGAATATTGGGAGATTGAGGCTTGTTTGTTTAAGCCGAAGGTATCCGGTGAAAGTAATTTTTCGGCCAAGTTGGAAAAAATCGATGATCAAAAAGCGCAAGTAAAAGATAACCAGGCAGCTCAAATGATCTGCCGGGAGCTTGAAGCTGAGGAATTCAAGGTCAAGCAAGTCAAGAAGAGCAAGAAAAACCGTTATCCGAGCGCTCCTTTTATTACCAGCACGATGCAGCAGGAGGCTTTTAA
The DNA here is from genome assembly GCA_041308825.1 of Candidatus Omnitrophota bacterium. Classification (GTDB taxonomy): domain Bacteria; phylum Omnitrophota; class Gorgyraeia; order Gygaellales; family Profunditerraquicolaceae; genus UBA6249. The sequence continues at coordinate 15,856 of JBFZAU010000151.1, read as the reverse complement.
TAAGTTAAGATTTAACGCTTCTAAAACCATGCTGGTTGCCCAGCAGCTTTATGAAGGGATTAATATCGGGCAGGATAATCCCGTAGGCTTAATTACTTACATGCGTACGGATTCTCCGCATGTCGCTGTTGAGGCAATCACTGAAGTGCGCCAGCATATTGAGCGTAACTTCGGTAAGAACTTTCTGCCGGAGGAGCCGAATGTTTTTAAAGCCAAGAAATCCGCGCAAGAAGCGCATGAAGCGATCCGGCCCAGCTATATCGGCCGCTCCCCGGAAAGCCTTAAAAGTTTCCTGACCCATGACCAGTACCGGCTCTACGAACTGATTTATAACCGTTTTCTCTCCAGCCAGATGTTGCCGGCTGAATTTTTAGCTACCGCAGTCGATATTACGGCCGGTAAGTATTTATTTACGGCTAACGGCAGCCACCTGGTTTTCGAAGGATTTTTAGCGGCGTATAATAATAAAAACGACGAAGAGGAAAATGAAGAAGCGGATGATAAAGAGAAAACTAAGAATGTCATTCCTCCTCTAGAGCAAGGTGAGGTGTTGGCCCTGCAGGGGCTTAAGCCATCGCAGCATTTTACCAAGCCTCCGCCGCGCTATTCTGATAGTTCATTGATTAAAGCCCTGGAGGAGGAAGGCATCGGCCGGCCTTCGACCTACGCCCCGATCATTTATACGATTATTTTGAGGGATTATGTCCGCCGGATTAAAGGTTACCTGCATCCTTCGGAGCTGGGCTTTAAAGTAAATGATATGCTGGTGGAATATTTCCCCAAGATTTTGGATGTGAGTTTTACTGCTTCTATTGAAGAGGAGCTGGATGAGGTAGAGGAGGGGAATTTAAGCCGGAATAAAGTATTAAAGGAATTTTACCTGCCTTTTAAGGAAAGTCTGGATTTTGCTCAGGCCCATATTGTTAAGGAAATAATTACCACGGATCAGGTTTGCGATAAATGCGGCAAGCCTTTGATTGTAAAGTGGGGCAGGCGCGGAAAATTCTTAAGCTGTTCGGGATTTCCGGAGTGCAAGAATTCTAAATCGATTACCTCCGGGGTAAAATGCCCGCAGGAGAATTGCGGCGGCGAACTGATCGAACGCCGCTCCAAGCGCGGCTTCTTTTACGGCTGCTCGAATTTCCCTAAATGCACCTTTACTTCGCGCACCCTGCCTGAAGGATCAGTGCAGGGTGAGGACCAGAAATAAATTATGGAAAAGTATATCGGAAAATTTATCCGTTACCTGGAGATCGAAAAAAATTATTCTGCGCATACGATCCTGAATTATAAGTTAGATCTGGAAGGGTTTAATAAGTTTATTGCCGGCACCGAGCTGGAAAAAATAGATTATTTGGGCTTAAGGAAATACCTGGCGGTGCTCAAAGAAAAGAATTTCGATAACCGCACGGTTGCCCGCAAGCTTTCCTCTTTGCGCAGCTTTTTCCGGTTTCTTTGCCGGGAGGGTTATATTAAAACCAACCCGATCCTGATGCTTTCCAGCCCCAAGCTTGAAAAACGGCTGCCCTCTTTTATGACCGAGGATGAAGTAGGAAGGTTAATCAATGCGGCTGGCGCTAAATCTTCCCAGGATCTAGCGGGTTTACGTGATCGGGCAATCTTAGAGGTGTTTTATTCCAGCGGCCTGCGGATTTCGGAGTTAGTAGGTTTAAATCTGGAAGATATCGATTTCATCAGCGGTATCCTTAAGATCAGGGGAAAAGGGAAAAAGGAAAGGATCGTGCCGGTGGGAGAGACCGCCCTCTTGGCAGTCCGAAAATACCGGGAGAAAATAAAAAAACAACCGGAAGCCGTATTTTTAAATAATCATGGCCGCCGGCTCAGTGCCCGCGGAGTACGTTTTATACTGGTTAAATACCTTAAGGCTTCCGGAGCAAAGCCGGGAGTGTGCGCCCATACTTTCAGGCATTCCTTTGCCACTCATATCTTAAACCGCGGGGCGGATTTGCGTACGGTACAGGAGCTCTTAGGCCATGCGAATTTATCCTCTACGCAGATTTATACGCACTTAACTACGGATAAATTAAAGAGTGTGTATGATAAAGCGCATCCGCATGCATGAAATACAGCAGTTAGAATGTAGAATATAGAATGTAGGGAAGAATATGTTTATAATTTATGATTTGATATTTCTGATTATTGCCTTGATCTATCTGCCGGTATATCTTCTGCGCGGTAAGTTCAGCCGGGGATTCTTGAATCGTTTAGGTTGTCTGCCGAAAAATTTAGATTTAGACCGGCCGATCTGGATCCATGCGGTAAGCGTAGGAGAGGTGATTGCGGTTAAGGGGCTGCTTTTGAGGATCCGGCAGCTTTATCCGCAGAAAAAAATCGTTATTTCTACTGTTACCGCAACCGGCAATAAAATAGCGCTCGGGTTGGTTACTCCCGGGGATTTTTTAACCTACCTGCCGCTGGATTTCAGTTTTATCGTCAGCAGGGTCTTAAAAAAAATTAATCCCGCGGTGTTCATTATCGCCGAAACCGAAATCTGGCCGAACCTGATTTACCGCCTGGATAAAATGCGGATTCCGGTTCTGACCGTTAATGGCCGGATTTCGGATCGTTCCTACCGCGGTTACCGCCTGGCTAAATTTTTTATCCGGCCGATCTTTAAACGTATTAAGCAATTTTGCGTCCAAACCGACCTTGACGCGCAGCGGCTGGAAAGCTTGGGGGTTGAAAGCGGTAGAATTCAGATAACCGGTAACGTAAAATTCGATCAAAGTTTAGACTATACTCAGCCGGAGGCTACAGCTTACCGCCTTAAGCTTTGGTTAAAGCAGTCGGATAAATTGCTGGTTTGCGGCAGCACGCATGCGGGGGAAGAAAAAATAATTTTTGCCGCTTACCGGAAACTTTTAGCGGTGTTTCCCGGTTTGAAGCTTCTGGTTGCCCCCCGTCACCCTGAACGCAGTAAGCAGGTGGGGGAGCTTGCGGTAAAATTTTCCTTCAAGCCTGTGTTTATCTCCGGGGTATCCGCGGCCTGCCCCAGCTGTATTGAGCGGCCGGTATTTATTTTGGATACCATCGGGGAACTGTTTAAATATTACTGCGCTGCGGATATCGTTTTTGTCGGCGGTTCCTTAGTTAAAAAAGGCGGGCACAACATCCTTGAGCCGGCCAGCCTGAAAAAACCGGTATTTTTCGGCCCGTATATGTTTAACTTTCGGGATATTAGCAGGTTGTTTTTGGCTAACCGGGCGGCGGTTGAAGTACACAATACTCAAGAGTTTTCCGCACAGGTCAAAGCATTGCTTAATGGCGGGCTTTTGGCTAAAAGTCAGGCGGAGCGGGCCTATGAACTGATTGTAAAAAACCGCGGCGCCACAGAAAAGAATATCCAGGTAATCAAAGGATTAAGTCCATTATTAAAATAATCATAAGGAGAGGGCAATGTCGCAGGATATTTATTTAACCCAGGAAGGTTACGAAAAATTGGTGAGTGAGTTGGAGTATTTAAAAACCACTAAACGCCGGCAGTTGGCTAGGGCCATCGGAGAGGCCCGCGCTTACGGAGATATCAGCGAGAACGCCGAATACGATGCGGCTAAGGACGCGCAGGCCCACAATGAAAAGGAAATTGCCGAGCTGGAAGATAAGCTTGCCCGGGTGCGCATCCTGGATAAGAATATTTCCAAAGATGAGATTCTGATCGGAGCTAAAGTAAAGCTGCTGGATTTAGATACGCAGGAGGAGCTGGAGTATATTTTAGTTTCGGAGCTGGAAGCCGATTATGAGCAGCAAAAAATCTCGGTGAGTTCTCCGGTAGGTGCCGGACTGTTAGGGCACAAAAAAGGAGAGGTGGCCGAAATTAAAATTCCCGCGGGAACTTTAAAATATAAAATTATCGAGATATCCCGTTAGGCGATGTTGGATAAGATTGGGCACTTAAAAGTCGAGATCTTCAAGATTAAAAACCGGGCAGGGTATGCCGCACTTTGCTGCCAACACCTGACCGAGGGGGCAACTCCGGCTGAGGCTTATCAGCGGATGGTTAAAGCCATACGCCGCAGCAGCCGTAAGGAGGTAACTTAAACCATGTTTAAACCTAAAAAACAATGTTTAAAATGCCAGGCGGCTAAACTTTGCCGGGATTCCGCGATTTCCTGGGTTTTTCTTTTTGTGGGGGTAATCGCCACGATCTCGATCCGCGTGGTTAATCTGGTTTTGCATTTTGGCCTTTTCTGGCCGAAGTTTTTCTGGTATCTGGGGGTAACCGGTTTTTTTCTGTATTTTCTTTACAAATTCCGGCAGGATCGCCAACTACGCCGCAAGCTTGCGGAGCATCAAATTCAAGCTAAGCTGTCCGGAGCCCAGTCGTTTACGCAACAGGACAAAGATTTTTTAAATGATATGCTTTGCCGTATGCAAAGCAATAAGGACGGGGTAAATTATTTTTTTATTTTCGCCAGCTCGGCGATCGTTTTATTATTAGCTATTTATCAGGATTTCTGGATAGGCTAAAATGCAAATCAACTACTGGTTTTTACTTTCCCGGGTTCCTTTTTTGAGCGTGATGATCGCGCCGTATATTCTGGGCGCGGTATTGGCGAATCGAATTTTATGCGTTTTTAACTGGCCGGTTTTTTATCTGGGGTTAATCGCCGCTATCTTAGTGCAATTGATCGCACACTACAGCGGAGAGGTTTATGATCTGCAGGAGGATCGCTTAAGCGTCAAATTAGAAAAAAATTTTTTTACCGGCGGCAGCCAGGTGTTAGTAGAAAACCTTATTACCCTGCGCGCGGTAAAGATTGCGATTGCGGTTATTTTATTTCTGGCGGTGGCGGCCGGGTTATGCCTGCAGTTTTATTATCACTGCGGCGGCTGGACCATGGCCTTGGGGTTTTCCGGGATATTTTGCGCCTGTTTTTATTCCCAGCCGCCTTTGCGCCTGGTTAGCCGGGGAGGGTGGGGAGAAATATTAATCGCCTATGCTTTCGGATGGTTGTCGGTCAATACCGGATTTTACCTCCAGACCGGAAGGTTTGACCCGCGTTTAACCTTGTTTAGCCTGCCGATCGCCTATTCGGTAGTTAACCTGATATTGGTTAATGAATACCCGGATTATCCGGCGGACCGCCAGAGCGGAAAACATAATTTACTGATACGTTTGGGCAAAGAAAAAGGGGCTTGGCTTTATGCCTGTCTGGTGGTATTGCAGGCGGCGGCATTTCTTTTGTCTTTGGGTAAAGGGTTGCCGGTTTTGGCCGGAATTTTGTATCTGCCGGTTTTGATTTTGGCGGGGTATTTAGCTTATCAAATGCTCAAAGGCGCTTACAACGATCAGGGCCGTCTGGAAAAAATCTGCTTGGGCAGTATCCTGGTTAACCTGGGGATTACGCTAGCCTGTATTTTGGGGGTATTGTTCAGTTAAATGCGGAATACGGACCTGGAATTTATGCGTTTGGCGATTGATTGCGCCCGCCGCGGAGTGCAACGCGGCCAGACTCCTTTCGGCGCTTGTATCGTAAAAAACAGACGGGTCATCGCCTTAGCCCATAATCTGGTCTGGAAACATAATAATGTTATTTTGCATGCCGAAATGAACGCGATTAGCCGTGCTTGCCGGGCTTTAAAAACAATCGACTTGTCCGGCTGTACGATTTATTCCACCTGCGAGCCCTGTCCGATGTGTTTTTCCGCTTGTCATTGGGCTAAAATCAGCAGGATTGTTTTTGGCTCAACGATCAAGGATGCTAAAAGTTTCGGTTTCAACGAAATGGCAGTTTCTAATTCGCGGTTTAAAAAATTAATCAAAAGCCGCATCAGGCTGACTCCTAAAATGGGGGCCCGGGAAAGTTTCGAGCTTTTTAGGTTCTGGAAGGCGCAAGGAAAAAGCAGGGCTTATTAGTTTTTACAAAAAAGTATGCAGGCATAAGGTAACCCGATCATCGAATTTAAATTAACGGAGAATTAAATACATGTTAGAGATAAGGCTTAGGCAAATCGGCGGTTGTGTGATTCTTGATCTTTGCGGCAGGGTGGATGTCGATTCGGCTAATTTAGTGGAAGTGGTCGGGCAATGCGTACGTGACGGATATACCGATATTCTTTGTAATTTGGAGGATGTGCAGGGGCTTGATTATATGGGTATTTCGGTGGTGGTGATCGCCTATAAAGAAGTCGCTAACCATAACGGAAGAATGAAATTCGTCAATATTCCAGTGCATCTGCGGGATGTCTTTACGGTCTCCGGGGTGGACCGGGTGATGGAGATTTATAATACGGAAGAAGCGGCGGTAAATAGTTTTAAAGAGGATAAAGCGATCGAGGAGATTAAAAAGATGCAGTTACGCCGCAGGTTTAAGCGCCTGCCGGTTGACCTGAAAATTGAATTAAAAGCTAAAACCGACAGTTCACCGCAATGCCTGAAGGTTGAAATACTTAATTTAAGCGCGGTCGGGGCGTTTATTTTCGGTTGCGGAAAGTTTAAGCTGGGGGATGAAGTGATGATGAAAATGAAACTTGCTCCCAGTCCCCAGGAAATGGAATTGGAGGCGCGGGTAGTTTGGATACCCGATCGCATAGTGCAGCCGCATGAATACCCGGGAATCGGGGTTGAATTTTCCAACCTTTCCTCGGAAAACCAGCAACAAATTATCGCGTTTATCGAGCGGAATCTTTCCTCAATATCTTCGGATTAAGTGTAAAATATGCAAAAACTTTTAAAACGTCCCCGGGCAGTGATCTTTGACATGGACGGGGTGATTGTCGATTCGATGCCGTATCATTTTATTGCCTGGTACGAAGCTTTGCGCCCCTGGGGGGTAAGGGTGAGTTGTTTTGAAGTTTACGCGCAGGAGGGTGAACGTTGGCAGGCTACCGTCAAGGGGCTGCTCTTGCGTAATAAAATTAAGCCTACCCCTAAGCTTTTAAGGTCGATCTTTTCCCTGCGCCAAAAAATATTCAAGCGTTACTTTAAGCGGTTCATTTTTCGGGGTGCTTATGAACTTCTGGCGGATCTGAAACGGCAAGGTTTTTTATTGGGGCTGGTTTCCGGCAGCCCTCTGGATGAGATCAGAAGAATTTTACCTGAAAGGCTATTAAGGCTTTTTTCCGGCGTAGTCGCCGGTAATCAGGTTAAACAGGGCAAGCCGCATCCGGAGCCATACCTTAAGGCTTCCCGGTTGCTTAAGGTTGATCCCGCAGATTGCCTGGTGATTGAAAACGCGCCATTCGGGATTACTTCAGCCAAGCAAGCTAAAATGTCATGCATTGCTGTAGCAACTAGCCTTCCCAAACAGTATTTAGCCTGCGCCGACCGGGTGGTTGAGAACTTGAATCAGATTCCCGAATTAATACCCGGCTAATCTCCTATCTTATTGCTAATCTTAGGTTTTAGTTCTGAAATCATTTGCTTGGGGCCAGCTTGTATGATATTATAACTACTTAAAATCAGGCTTAACCAGAAACAGGGGGAGTCAAGATGGATTGGAAAGTATTTGTGGCTACTTTTGGAACGGTCTTCTTCGCGGAACTGGCGGATAAGACTCAGTTGGTGGGTATCGGTATGGCGGCTAAAACCGGTAAGCCCCTTTCAGTTTGGCTGGGTTCGGTAGGCGCCTATATTATTGTGACGGTATTTTCAGTCCTTTTAGGTTCAGTGATGGGGAAATTTATCCGGCCGGAAATGATCCGTTATATCGGGGCTTCTTTGTTTATCTGTATCGGAGTTTTGATATTTTTAAAGGTGATTTAAGTAAAATATGCCGCTTAGCCAAGCATACCTTTACGATTTAGTGACCGGTAAGGTCAAGGGTCTCCAGGGGGCATTCTTGCGCAGCTGTCTGTTTGTCCTTTCGTTTGTTTACGGAGCAGCGGTAGTTATTCTATCCGGTTTTTACCGTTTAAAGCCCTTGCGCCTTGGCGCTAAGGTAATCAGTGTGGGCAATATCACTTTAGGCGGAACGGGTAAGACTACTTTGGTTGAATATTTAGCCGGGCAATTAAACGCGGCTAATCTAAAGGTTGCGGTATTAAGCCGGGGGTATAAGCGTTCCCGCGGGGGGATCGTCGATGAACCGGCAATGCTTAAATCCAAGCTGCCGCAGGTAACGGTGATCGCAGATGCGGACCGGATTAAAGCCGCCAAATCCGCGATTGAGGAATATGCCTGCGCCGCCTTAATCTTGGATGATGGTTTCCAGCAGTGGAGGCTGATTAAAGATTTAGAGATTGTTACGATTGATGCCGGCAATCCTTTCGGCAATTACCGCTTGCTTCCGGCGGGGTTTTTGCGGGAACCTTTGTTTGCTTTAAAGCGCGCGGATATTTTTGTGTTAACCCAAACTTCGCTTCGGGCGGATACGGAAAACCTGAAAACTAATCTGCGGCGGATAAATCCTCAGGCCCTGATCGTGGAATCAGCGCATACGCCTAAAAGTTTATCTTACCTGGTTGAGCCCTTTGATCCGCCGGGGCTTAAGTGGTTACATGGCAAACGGGTCGCTTTATTCAGCGGGATCGGTAACCCCGGGGGATTTCGGGATACGGTGGAAACCTGCGGTGCTTGCGTCGTCAAATTTTTTCAATTTGATGACCATCATGATTACACCCGCCGGCAGATCGAGGAGATGCTTAAGAGCCTTAAGCCGGATAAGCTGGAGGCGCTGATTACTACCCGTAAGGATGCAATTAAGGTTAAAGAATTGGGGATCGCTGACCGAAATATTCTGGTGCTGGATATCACCCTCAGTATAACTAAAAATGAAACAGAATTTAATCGCCGATTACTTAAGCTGTTTTCTGTTTAGGGCGGTAAGCTTATTTAGCTTTTTTCTACCCTTAAACTTAAGCCTTTTTTTTGGCCGCAGGCTGGGGGATTTGATTTATCTCTGCGACCAAAAGCACCGGGCTATTGTTTACGGCAATGTCCGCAGGACGGTTGCCGATAAGCTGGATGGGGGCTCCGCTGCGCGGATTACGCGTCAAACCTATCAGGCCTTCGGGCAGAACCTGGTGGAAATTTCTTTTATCCCCCGGATCAATAAGCGGTATTTGCAGAAATATATTCATATTGAAAATCAGGATTATGCCCAAGAAGCTTTTAAAAGAGGCAAGGGTGTGATTTTTCTGATTGTGCATGAAGGGAACTGGGAGCTTTCGAATATTATTTGCGCGAATCTTGGCGTCCCTTTTGTTCTGTTTGTGCGCGACCAGGGTTTTCCGCGGCTAAACGCCTTACTGAATAGTTACCGGCTTAAGCAAGGGGCTAAGGTTATTCACAAAAACGCCGGGCTTCGGGAGCTAATTGAGGTGCTCAAAGACAATCAATCTATCGGCATGACGGTAGATCAGGGGGGTAAAAAGGGGGAATTAGTTGAATTTTTCGGCCGTGACGCTTCGATGTCTACCGGCGCGGTTAAGCTGGCTTTAAGGCATGATTGCGCGATTATCCCGATTTATTACCGCAGAATTAAGGGGCCGCATACGCAGTTAATCTTAGATCAGGTTTTTACGGTTAAACGCTGCGGTGACCCCCAGGCAGACTTACGCCAGAATTTACAAAGGTTGATCGGTATTTATGAGCAGTATCTTCGCCGCTATCCCCATGAATATCTCTGGACCTATAAAATATATAAATACAGCCGGCAAAAGGAACTATTGATTATTTCCGACGGCAAAGTTGGCCACCTGCGGCAATCCGAAGGAGCGGCTAAGTTAATCGGCCAGGCCCTGCGGGAGCGTAAAATCAGCACTCGCCTCTTTAGCGTCGAGATAAAGTTTCGCAGTCCTCTATCCGGATTTATCCTGAATCTGCTGGCTAAATTCAGCGGCAGGTATCAGGGCAATGGTTATGGCATGCGTTATTTGCGTTATGCCCTGACCCCGCAAAGCTGGCAGGAGCTCATGCGTTATAATCCGGATATGGTTATTTCTGCCGGAGGCTCAACCAGCGCGGTAAATTATCTTTTGTCCCGCGAAAGCCAGGCAAAATCCGTAGTTTTAATGCGCCCCGGTTTTTTAAGTTTAAAGAAATTTAATTTAGCGATTATTCCCCGACATGACTTAACTGCCCGGGCATGGCTGGGTTGGTTAAATAAAAATCTGGTGGTTACGGAAGGGGCGCTTAATTTAGTCGATGCGCAGTACCTTCAGGAAAAGGTTAAGGGGTTAAAGCAATCCGGATTACTTAAAGAAGGAGCCGCTAAGTTTTGCATCGGAGTATTGATCGGAGGGGATAGTAGGAAGTTTAAACTTGACCCCGCCGCCATCAGCAAGCTGGCGCAAGAAATTAAAAAATCTGCCTCCCGGCTCGATGCGGATATTTTGATCTCTACTTCCCGCCGCAGTTCGCCTGCCGTCGAAGCGGTGATCAGAAATGAATTCGCCGATTATGCGCGCTGCAGGCTTTTGGTGATTGCCAATCAGCAGAATCATCCCGATGCCGTTGGCGGTATTCTGGGCTTAAGCCATTTAGTGATTAGTTCCCCGGAAAGCATCTCGATGATTTCGGAGGCAGCCAGCGCGGGAAAATACACGGTGGTTTTTAGTTGTGCCAACCTGAGTATTAAACATGGGCGTTTTCTGGAAAATTACCGCCAAAAAGGGTATATCTATTTAGAAGAGACCGATGCCTTGTCCACTCGCGTCGAACAGTTGTTGCAAGACCAACCGGAAATTAAGTTTCCGCAGGATAATTTAAAAGTTATTGCCGGGATAAATAAAATTCTGTAATCAAGGTGCGAATGAACCCCGCACCTTCTGAAATTCAACGATTAGAAGCATAGGGTTTAGTGCATTAAATAAAGAGAAGGTGCGGGATGAAGATTTTACAAATATTGCCTGAACTGAATGTGGGAGGGGTGGAAACCGGGACGCTGGATCTTTCCAAGTACCTGGTGCGCCTGGGGCATAAATCGGTCGTGGTTTCTGCCGGGGGCAGCCTGGTTGGTGAATTGGAGTCAAGCGGAGGCAAGCATTATCAGCTGCCGGTCAATAAAAAGTCGATTATTTCGATCTTTAAATTAATTCCCAAGCTGGCCAAGATTATCAATCAAGAAGAGATCGAAGTGGTGCATGCCCGTTCCAGGGTGCCGGCCTGGATTGCTTATTTTGCCTGCCGCCGCAGCAAGGCGGTGCTGGTGACTACCTGCCATGGTTATTACACGAAACATTTTTTTAGTTCGGTAATGGGCTGGGGGAAAAGGGTAATTGTTTTAAGTAATGTGATTGCCAGGCATATGATTGATGGTTTTCGGGTACCGCATGAACGGATTGTGCTTATACCGCGCAGCGTGGATTTGGAAAGATTTAAATACCGCGATCCCCAAACGAAAAGGAAAGAGGAGTTTAATGTCGGGATTATCGGAAGGATTACCCCTTTAAAAGGGCATCTCTATTTTATTAAAGCGATGGCCCGTATCTGGCGTGCTGTCCCGCGTTTAAAGATTTGGATTATCGGGGACGCGCCGGCCTCCAAGGAGGCCTATAAGGAAGAGCTGCAGATTCTGGTGAGAAGGCTGGGTTTATGGCATTGCACCGAATTTTTAGGCACCCAGCGGGATATTCCGGGTATATTGGAGCATTTAGATCTGGCGGTTTTAGCGACTACGACGCATGAGGCTTTCGGCCGGGTGGTCGTTGAGGCGCAGGCTGCCGGGGTGCCGGTTGTCGCGACCAAGGTCGGAGGAGTTGTTGATATCATCGAAGACGGCTACAACGGATTATTGGTTCCTCCGGCAGACCCTAAAGCAATAGCCGAGGCGGCAATGAAGATTTTCAAGGATCCGCAATTTGCCTCTGAACTTGCCCAGCATGCTTATACTAAGGTTAAAGAGAAATACAATGTAGAATTGATGGTTAAGAATACCTTAGATGTTTACCGGACGGTGCTGAATAATTTTAAAATTTTAGTGATCAAACTGGGTTCTCTGGGGGATGTGATTTTGTCTACCGCGGCCTTGCGGGCGCTGCGGGAAAAATTTCCGCAGGCAAATTATAAGATCAGCTTTTTGATCGGTGAAGAATCCAAAGATATACTTTTGCGCTGTCCTTATATCGATGAACTTTTGGTCTGCGATTTAAAGAACAAGGATAAAGGCTTAAAGGGGTTAGGGAAGATCGCTTCGGGCTTGAGGGAGAAAAACTTTGACTTGGTGATTGACTTGCAGAATAACCGGGCCAGCCACCTCTTGGCTTATTTGAGCGGCTGTATTAACCGTTACGGTTATAATAATAAAAAACTTTCATTTTTACTTAACCACGCCGCAGATGAGCCGCAGGCGCCTTTAGATCCGGTAACCCATCAATTTAAAATTTTAAAGCTGCTGGGGATTGATTTGTTAAACAATGCGCTGGAACTATGGCCTTCAGCGCAGGAGGAAAATGCAGTTGAGGAGCTGCTTAACGCCCAGTGGTTAAGCCAGGCGCAGAAGGTAGTGGGGATAAATATCAGCGCCTCTAAGCGCTGGGTGACTAAACTTTGGCCGCTGGAATATATCATTTGTTTATGCGAGGAGTTGGGGCTAAAGGATATCCGGGTAATTATTACCGGCCGCCAGGAGGACGCAGGATTGGCGAATATGCTGATTAATTCCTTAAAAAATACCAAGGTGATTAATGCCTGCGGTAAAACTAATATTAATGAGCTGGCGGTGTTGATTAAAAAATGCCAGGTGTTTGTATCGGCGGATTCTTCGCCTTTGCATATCGCTTCGGCGGTAGGCACTCCCTTCGTCGCCTTATTCGGCCCGACGGATAGCCGCCGCCATCTGCCGCCGGCGAAGCATTATATCGTGATAGACAAAAAATTGGCCTGTAGTCCCTGCTATAAAACTAAATGCCGCAGGAAACACTGTATGGTGGCGATTAGCCCGGCGGAGGTGTTTAGCGCGGTAATGAAATTATTGAAATAAGGGAAAGGTGCGGTGATGAATCCCGCACCTTCTGAAATTCAACTATTAGAAGTATAGGGTTTAGTGAATTAAATAAAGAGAAGGTGCGGGATGAATATACTTTTTATCGCCAACCATCTTAATGTCGGAGGCATCTCCAGCTACCTTTTGACTCTGGGCACAGGCTTAAGGCAAAAAGGTCATCGGGTTTATTTGGCTTGTGCAGGTGGGGGGCTTCAGGAGAAGTTTGTCCAGGCCGGAATTGATTTGATCAAAGTGCCGTTAAATACCAAGAATGAAATCAGCCCGAAGCTTTTAATCAGTTTCTTAAAATTAAAAAAAATTGCCGCTAGTCTGGATATTGATCTGGTCCATTCACACAGCCGCACGACTCAAGTGTTGGGCTGCTGCCTGGCTTGGGCACTTGGCCGGAGGCATATTTTTACCTGCCATGGTTTTTTTAAACCCCGATTATCCCGCAGGATGTACGGATGCTGGGGAGAGAAAGTAATTGCGATCAGTCAGCAGGTCAAGGAGCATTTGATTAATGATTTCAAGCTCGATAAAGATATGATCGAAGTGATCCATAACGGAATCGATGTTAAAAAATTCGGCAGTTTTTCCGGGCGGGATACCTTACGCGCCAAATTCGGCGGCCAGGATACACTCTTAGTCGGAATTATTGCCCGGCTTAGCGATGTTAAGGGGCATGCCTTTTTGATTCAAGCTATGCCGGCAGTGATTAAAAAATTCCCTCAGGTTAAACTTTTGATTATCGGGCAAGGTAAGACCGAAAAATCGCTGCAGCAAGAGGTGCGGAAATTATCACTTGAAAACAATGTTATTTTTATTCCCGAAATCAGTAATACCCGGGATTTGCTGGCGGCGCTTGATATTTTTGTGATGCCTTCCCTGCAGGAGGGGTTGGGCTTGGCTTTGATGGAGGCGATGGCTCAAGGATTGGCGGTGGTAGGTTCATCCGTAGGAGGGATCAAAACCTTGATTCAGGATAAAGTAAACGGCCTGTTGGTTGAGCCGGCTAGCGCAAAAAGCCTGCAGGAGGCAATTACTCTCTTGCTGGTTGATGCGGCCTTGCGTCGGGATTTAGGCGCTGGCGCCCGGCAGTTTATCTGCGCTAATTTTTCGCAAGAGGCCATGACGGATCAAACCGAGCTTGTTTATCGGCAAGCGCTTGAAAAAACCGGGAAAAAGGGAGGATGATGAGCGAAAAACCGCAAGCTAAACGTATACTTATTTTTAATGTCAACTGGCTGGGGGATGTTTTATTCTCCAGTGCTACGATCAGGAATATCCGCCGGAATTATCCCGAAAGCTATATTGCCTGCGCTATCCCCAGCCGTTGTTATCCGGTTTTAAAAGGTAATCCGTATTTGGATGAGGTGTTGATCTTCGATGAAGAGGACCGGCACAAAGGGATGTTTCAGAAGCTTAATTTTGTCAACCTATTGAAGAAGAAAAAATTTGACGCGGTGTTTTTGTTGCACCGCTCATTCAGCCGGGCGTTGATCTGCCGCTTAGCCGGGATACCGGAGCGGATCGGTCACTATACTAAAAAACGAGCCTTTCTTTTGACTAAAAAAATTATCCCGCCGCCCAGGGATTCCCTCCACCGGATAGATTATTACCTGGATGTGATTGAAAAATCCGGATTAAGGGTTGAGGACCGCTATCTGGATTTTTATATCAGCCCCCAGGATGAAGAGCAGGTCGATAATTTCTTTAAAAAAAATTTAATTAAGAGAGATGATTTTGTAGTGGCGATTAATCCCGGGGGGAATTGGCTGCCTAAGCGCTGGCCTGTGGATTATTGGGCGATCCTGGCGGATAAACTGATCAGCCAGCATCAAGCCAAAGTGATTATTACCGGCAGTATCACCGATCTGTTACTAGCCGGCCAGATTAAAAATGGGATGCGCTGCCAGCCTTTGATTGCCTGCGGAGTATTTAATTTAAAACAATTAGGTGCCCTGGCCCGCCGGGTGGATCTGTTGGTTACCGCCGATACCGGGCCTTTGCATATCGCCAATGCCGTGGGGGCTAAAAAAATAATCGCTATTTTCGGCCCGACCGCAAAAAATATTACCGGGCCTTATCCGGCGACCAACGTGGTGGTGATGCAAAAAGATGTAGGTTGCCCCATCCCCTGTTACAAAGTAAAATGCAGCGATCACCGCTGTATGCGGGCAGTGACGCCACAGGAAGTTTTAAAGCAAGTTTAAAATGAAAATACTTTTTGTGACTTTAAGTAATATCGGAGACTGTATCCTGACTTTACCGGTGTTGGATGGCTTGCGGAAAAAATATCCCGATGCCTTAATTACCGTGCTGGTGCCACCCCGACCGAGTGAGATCTTTTTGAACAATCCCGCTGTTGCTGAGGTGGTGATTTTTGATAAGTATGCTAAACTTGCCGCTAAGATCAAGCTGTTTTTTGATTTAAGTAAAAAGGGTTTTAACCTGGTGGTTGATCTGCGTAACAGTTTTTTCGGGGCTTTTTTGCCGGTTAAAAATAAAAGTTTATTTTGGGGGCCCTTGCGCAAGATCCCCGCCGGAATAAAGCATATGAAGCAAAAACATCTGTTCTGGGCTCAACTATCTGAGGGTGATCTCACCCGGGATCAGCCGCGCTCAATTAATATTTTGGATACGGATCGCGAATATATCGGCCGGATTTTAGCCGAAGATAAAGCGGCCGCTGATGCTGAATTGGCGGTGATTGCTCCCGGTGCCCGCAGCCAGGTTAAATGCTGGAGTAAAGAAAATTTCAGCCAGCTAATCCGGGGGTTGATTAAGGATGGTATGCGGGTGGTGCTGGTAGGGGATGATCTGGACCGTCCGGTTTGCGATTATCTGGCGCAAGGAAACGGCGGACAATTAATTAATTTATGCGGCCAAACGAGCTTAGGCCAATTATCCGCTCTGCTGCAGAGGGCCAGACTCTTAATTACTAACGATTCTGCAGTGATGCATCT
>JBFZAU010000150.1:0-4735 GCA_041308825.1 Candidatus Omnitrophota bacterium | reverse complement strand
GGCCAAGACAAAAAAGAAATGGCCAACTGGCTTATCGGGCCGCTTACCGCCGAGGCTAATGCACGTAAATGCAGCTTGGCAGAATTGCCTTTGAAGATAGGGGAATTGATCGATCTGATTGGGTTTGTGCAAGGACAGGATATTTCCCATCTTTCGGGCAAGACCGTGCTGACTCAAATTCTTGATACTGGTAAAAGTGCCCAGGAATTAATTAAAGAAGGTAATTTGCAACAGATCTCAAGTGCTAGCGCCTTAGACCAGGTGATTGATGAGGTAATTAATGAAAACGAAAAATCAGTAAATGACTTTCGGTCAGGTAAAGCCAATGCTTTGATGTTTTTGGTCGGCCAGGTAATGAAGAAAAGCTCTGGCAAGGCAAATCCCAAAGTAGTGCAGGAATTAATTAAGGGGAGGTTAAGTTGATACGTAAAAGCGCAGTTCTTGTTTTTTTGTTAACCCTGGTAGTTTTAGTTTCTGTCCGGATTGGTTTTTCCGAGAATAAAAAGAAAAACTTTGATCAGTTATATAAGCAGGTTGAGTTGTTTGCCCAAACCCTGGCGATTGTTCAAAATGATTATGTCGAAGAAACCAAAACCAAGGACTTGGTTTATGGGGCGCTTAACGGAATTTTAAGTTCCCTGGATGCCCACAGCCAGTTTATGGACCCGGATACTTTCGAAGAATTAAAAGTAGATACGGAAGGTAAATTCGGCGGATTAGGCATCGAAATCACCATTAAAGACCGCCTGTTGACGGTGATTACCCCCATCGAAGATACTCCCGCCTGGAAGGCCGGGATTAAAGCTAACGATCATATTGTTAAGATTAATGATGAGTTAACCCGGGAAATGTCCTTGACTGACGCGGTAAGAAAGATGCGGGGCAAACCCGGAGAGACGGTTCATCTTACGGTATTAAGGGATACCGAAAAGAAGCTCCTGGAGTTTAAGATCAAAAGAGATATAATCAAAATTACCGATATTAAATATGTGCGTATTTTGGAAAACGGGATTGCCTATATCCGTTTAAGAGAATTCCGCGAGAATACATTTTCTGATCTGAACAATGCCTTAAGCCTGCTTTCTAAACAAGGGATGAAAGCCTTGATTATTGATCTGCGCAACAACCCCGGCGGACTGTTGGATGTAGCGGTTAAAGTAACCGGTAAGTTTCTGGAGCCGAATAAACTGGTGGCTTACACCAAGGGGCGTAAGCAGGAAAAGAACCTGGAGTTTTTTTCCGAAGCCAAAAATACAAACTTGGATCTGCCGCTGGCCGTTCTGATTAACGAGGGTTCAGCTTCCGGCAGTGAGATTGTTGCCGGAGCCTTGCAGGATTATAAACGGGCCATAATCATCGGCCAAAAATCATTCGGTAAGGGATCGGTGCAAACTGTGATTCCGCTGGGTGACGGATCGGCCTTACGTTTAACCACCAGCTATTATTTTACGCCTTCCGGGAAGATTATTCAGGGGAAAGGGATTACTCCGGATATTTTAGCCGAAGCAAAAGAGGCGGCTAGGTTCGATCCCGTTGAACCTGAAGGCAAACAGGAGCTAATCCCGGATTCTCTGCAGAGCCAAAAAGCGGATAAGCCCGCTAAAGATGTTTTTGATTATAAAGCCGATCCGCAGCTGATGCGGGCGGTTGATACTTTAAAAGCAATTGCGATTTATCAGCGGGTTAAATAGCTGGCTTAGCGGGTTTAAAAGAATGAAAAAAAACACTTTAAAGTTTTTATTGATCATCCTTGTTTTTTTTGGATTTGTAGGGGTTATCCTTACCCCGTTAGCCAAGAAGAAAACCCCGTCTAAGCCTGGTGTGGATAAAACCGCAGTAGTAAAAACACCCATTTTAGTTAAAGGCCGGATTGTAATTGTAATCGATGATTGGGGGTATAATTTAAGCAACCTCCAGATTATCCGGCAAATCAAGCAACCGTTAACCTGCGCAGTTTTACCTGCACTTAAGAATTCCACTGCCTTAAGCCAGCAGCTCAATAATTTAGGTTGTGAAATTATTCTGCATTTACCGATGGAGCCGAAGGAGCAGTATCAGCTGGAAAAAAATACGGTTACTACGGTAATGCCGGCTAAAAAAATCAGGGAGATTATTGAGCAGGATTTATCCAGCGTGAGTTTGGCCAAAGGGATTTCCAATCATATGGGGTCAAAAGTATCTCAGGATCCCAAAACCGCTGCCGTTATATTGGCTCAGGCTAAATTAAAGGGCCTATATTTTTTCGACAGTTTTGTCATCAAGGATTCGGTATTTCCCGGTTTAGCCAGGGAAATGAAGGTTCGCTTTGCGCAAAGAGATATCTTTCTGGATAACCAGGGTAGTTTTGAATATATCCGCAGGCAATTGGATAAATTAAAAAATCTTGCCGCAAGAGAGGGTTTAGCTATCGGTATCGGGCATGACCGGAAAAATACCCTGCTGGTATTAAAGGAAATGCTTCCGGAAATTGAACAAGAAGGTTATAAGTTTATTTTTCTTTCACAGGCAGTGCGCTGATCTGCTGATAAAAAAAGACAGGTAGAGGATGATTGTTTTAGGAGTGGAAAGTTCCTGCGATGAAACCGCAGTAGCGTTAGTCAAAGACGGAAAAACCGTATTGGCGAATATTGTTGCCAGCAGCCTTAAATTCCACAGCCGCCACGGCGGAGTGGTCCCGGAGATTGCTTCGCGGATCCAGTTGGAGAGTATCGCGCAGGTATTTACTCAAGCGCTTAAAACCGCAAAAATTAAAGCCGGACAAATTGATCTGGTGGCGGTAACGGCTAATCCGGGTTTACCCGGCTCCTTGATGGTGGGGGTGACTTTTGCCAAGGCTTTAGCTTTAAGCCTGGATAAACCGCTGGTGGGAGTGAATCATATCCACAGCCATATTTATGCCAATCTGCTCGTTTATCCGGATCTTAAATTACCGGCAGTGGGATTGGTTGTCTCGGGCGGCCATACTACTTTATTTTATTTAAGGGATTTTTCCGAACCTTTGGTCTTGGGGCAGACTAGGGATGATGCCTGCGGAGAGGCTTTTGATAAAGTTGCTAAGATTATGGGATTAGGTTATCCGGGCGGACCGCAAGTTGAAAAGACGGCCCTGGGCGGCAATCCGCATAAAATTAAATTTGCCTGCTTAGATACGGATGAACATTTGGATTTTAGTTTTAGCGGGATAAAAACCGCGGTATTATACTATTTAAAAAATAAAAATCCGGGCAGGCAATTGAAGCAGGACCTGGCGGCTTCATTTCAGGAAAGCGTCCTGAATGTATTAGTTAAAAAAACCCTGCTGGCCTGTAAACGGAAAAAAGCCAAACGGATTTTAATCGGAGGAGGGGTAGCAGCTAATCTGGTTCTGCGGCAGAAATTTTCCGCGGCCGCTAAAAATGCGAAAATCAAATGTTTCTTCCCGGGGATTAGCCTGTGCATGGATAATGCGGCGATGGTCGCCGGCTTAGGCGGATCGCTTTATCAGCGCGGTTATCGGGGCGGGTTAAATTAAAAACGGGAGGGTGAAAAATGCCATCGGATTTAGAGATGCTGGGGCGATTGCTGTTGACTTTGGTTTTAAGCGGGCTGATCGGTTTAGAAAGACAGGTTCACCGCAGGGATGCGGGGTTACGTACGCATATTTTAGTGGCTTTGGGAAGCTGTCTTATCATGTTGACATCCATCTATGTTTTTGATATATATAAAGATCAGGTAGCCTTGGATCCGGTGCGGATTGCGGCCGGGGTGGTGACCGGTATCGGCTTTTTGGGTGCCGGAACGATTATCCGTGAACCTGACGGAGTTAAAGGGTTAACTACTGCGGCTAGCCTCTGGGTAGTCTCCGCGATCGGTTTGGCGGCAGGGATTGGTTTCAATAAAATGGCGATCTTGGCTACAATTTTAGTTTTAATCGTGCTGCACTTTTTGCGGTATTTAGAAGCACCGCTTGCAAAGGAGGGGAAACATGGCCTTTAAAAAGAACCTGGAAGAAAAAACTTTGGATGTCGATGCGGCAATGCAGGGGACTTTAAGTTTTAAGGATCCCGTCAACCTGCGGATTAACGGAAAGTTTGAAGGTAATCTTGATACTCGGGGGAATTTGACGGTAGGGCCCACCGCGGTAATTAATGCCGATATCGTGGGTGATAATATTATTATCGGCGGTAGAGTAAAAGGGAAAATTACCGCTAAAGAGAGGTTGACCTTGCTTCCGCAAGCGGTGGTGGAAGGACATATCTATCCGGCTAAGCTCAATGTGGCGGAAGGGGCGGTTTTTGAGGGGCAATGCACGATGCTGCATGACTTTTTGAATCCTGAGCAGCTGGCTAAATATCTGGAGGTCGAGATAAGTTCGATTATGGAGTGGGCTAATTCGGGGAAGGTGCCGGGCAATAAAGAGAATAATGATTGGAAATTTGAACGTAAAGCGATTGATTCCTGGGTAGCTTCAGGTAAAATCGCCAAATAACGATGACTGAAGAAAAAATGCTCACCGTCAGGGACGTGGCTATTCTCCTGGGGGTTTCCGAGAAAGATGTATTGGATTTAACTGAAAACGGGCGCCTGCCGGGTTATAAGGTCGGGGGTGTATATTTAAGGTTTAAGAAAGAACAGGTTGAGCAATACAAGAAAGAGCAGCACAGCCTCGCCCCTAAAACCGTTAAAGAAGAAACAACTGAAACCCTGACCGGCAGAATCAGCGATTTTTTTTATTTTAATGATTTTTATATTTTTG
>JBFZAU010000149.1:0-7068 GCA_041308825.1 Candidatus Omnitrophota bacterium | reverse complement strand
CGGAATAAATAATATATAGATATACAGGGGCTTGGTCAGGGGCCTGATATTCCCGCATGATCAGGTTGCGGGTGGCTAATATGGCATAAGCGCTCTCCTCAACTGGGATGTCTTTACCCTGCCAATCTCCGATCACCATGGGAAAGGCGGACATCTGCGCTTCCGGGGAGCGGTGGGAGTTACCAGAAAGCCGGACAAATAGAGTAAATCCCGCGGCCAGGGCTAAAAGGCAAATTATGA
This sequence comes from Candidatus Omnitrophota bacterium, assembly GCA_041308825.1. Taxonomy (GTDB): domain Bacteria; phylum Omnitrophota; class Gorgyraeia; order Gygaellales; family Profunditerraquicolaceae; genus UBA6249. The sequence goes on along the minus strand of JBFZAU010000149.1, from coordinate 6,828 downwards.
TCACAAAATTTTTATCGGTTTTCATTCCAGTAGTTTGGATACCAGCGCCAGGCCCGCAAAGGCGAAGACAAAGGTTAAAATCCCTAAGGTATCATGGACCAGGCCGCCGGCGTATTGTTCTCCGTATATTTCACTGATCATGGTCAGCGCGACTATGCGTACGATGTTGGAAGCTATGGCAATGGGGAGCGCGGAAATAAACAGCGCGATCTTTTTGATCTTGGAAAGATTGCTGAAATAACTCATTAAAGCGCCCAGGGCAATTAAAGCGACCAGCGAGCGGATTCCGGAGCAGGGATCTTCAACCATGAGAGTTGAGTGCAGGGTTTTGATTACACTACCCTCGCGGATGGCCGGCACTCCCAGGTGGTTGACGATAAAAGTCGATATTTGGGCCGCGAATAATTTTAAGCGGAAGCTAAAATTTACAATCACTACTTCCGGAAGCGGGACCATGAAGCCCAGGAATAATATTGGTAAAATTACCTCCCGTAGGTAATCTTTACCCAGCAATATTTGGACCAATCCGATGATTGCCAGGATAAAGGAAATACCGGAAACAAAGCCGATGTTCCAGAGCGTGCCGACCATCTGGAGTAATAAAGCGCCGCCTAGCCAGCTCCAGCCTAAAGGGCTGGGCTTGACAATGATCCCAGAGAGCAATTTCCTCTTCTGCCAAACTAAAAAGCCGCTAATGAATGGGACCAGGAACCCGTGGCTGTAATAGGTATCTCTGGCGCTCCAGCGGGTGTACATCCAGGCAAAAGCCGAGGAATAGACTACGCTAAGTAAAATTGCTATTGCCGCTAATTTTAAAATATCATTCCTTTTCATATCTTATCTTCTTTCCGATCAAAATCGAGCAGGCCAAGGCTTCCGGCCCAGCTTAAGCTCAGCATTACGGTAATTACTATGGTCATAAAGGTCCATATCCCGCTCATCCGCACCAAGGCCAGCGAAATAAAACCAAATGATATGGTCAGCGAGTAGAGGGTTAAAACCGCTTTTTTCTGGTGCCCCTCGATCATAAGCAGTCTATGGTGCACGTGCTCCATGTCGGCTTTAAAGATTTCTTTCCCGCGAATTGCCCGCCGGAGAATCGATAGGCCGGTGTCAATAAAAGGCAGGCCCATGGCAATGATCGGAACAAATATAGTCAGGAATGTCGAGCCTTTATAGGCTCCTTCAATCGAGATCAGAGCCAGCATAAACCCCAGCAGCATACTCCCGGTGTCGCCCATAAATATCTTGGCCGGGTAAAAATTATGCCTTAAGAATCCCAACGCTGCCCCGGCGAGCGGCAGGGATAACAAGGCTAATACCGGGCTATTACCGCGGATACCGGAAAAGAACAAAGTTAATGCCACGATACCGCTTACTCCCGCGGCCAATCCGTCTAAGCCGTCCATCAGGTTCACCGCGTTAGTGATGCCGATAATCCAGAAGATAGTCAAAAAGAAGCTTACCAGTAGCGGCGCGTCAAACTGCCCGCTGATCGGGTGGCTAACTTTTAGAATGCTAAAGCCGCAGGCATAAGCGATGGATGCCGCGCAGAGTTGATAAAAAAGCTTTCTGCGGGGGGTAAGATAAAAAATATCATCGACAATTCCGGCCAGGACAATGACTGTGCCACTGCTCACCAGCCCAAAAAATTTCTCGGCGGAAATAAAATCCGGTTTTAAAGCCCGGATGATAAAGAGCGCCGTCATGTAGGCTAGGAAAATAGCCAGGCCGCCCAATAGCGGCATCGGTTTTTGGTTGACCTTACGAAAATTAGGCTTATCCAGCCAGCCCATCTTCAAGCTCAACGCCCGGACTAGGGGAGTGAGCAGAAACGCGATGGCGAAGGATATAGCAAACGTTAAAGCGTAAATAGATAGTGTGCGTTGTAAGTCGGTGATCATAGGTCGTAGATAATAATAAGACTTGACATTGCGAAAAGCTAGTGTATATTTAAAACAGAACTAAGTTTTAGGGCAATCACTGCGTATGCGGGGGTTGCCCATTCTCTTTTCTGGGCATTATTATTAAACCATATCCCTTGTATTTCCCGCATTGGTGCTTTCGGAATTTACTCTTGATTACGGCATAATCTATATAATAGTTCTTTTTACCTAAGTACTTTCGGCCTATCGGTGAGACAACTGAATCTATTAATTGTAGTCCGGCAATGTTCTCTTCTTTTTTCTTTATACGGAAATCAATTATATTATCTGCAACATCCGAAGGCCTTAAGAATCTCGTACCGCTAATTTTTAAATCCAAAAACGCCAAATTGAGTTGGTTATCAAGTTGGGCGCCCCTGCTTTCAGCAACAACTATGCCTTTCTTTTTATCTGTCTTTAGCAGCATAATAAATCTTTCTAAGACAACCTCTAGGGATAAAAGATACGGATCAAGCGCATTTTTATAATGCTTTATGTGTTCGTTTTTATCTACTATACATGCAATTAAGATAAAATTGGTGTCTTCTATAATTTTGTTTAATCCGGTATAGAATTGTTCCCTAAACTCTTTTTTTAGCATTTGCTCAAAGCCGGGTGTGTTCCTCGTATACCCTGCAAAGTGCAAAACAATTTTCACATTATTAAAAATTTCCTTTTTAAGTTTATTCAAGCGAGAAACTAAAACTTCTACCTCCTGCTCCGAATCTATTACGCAGCCAGCAAGTACAAATATCGGATATTCAGGATCAATATTAATTAAATCGTGGTCTCCGGATTCATCCAGATATAAGATTTTCATCTAACGGCCCCATTTTTTCTCTGATCTATCGTCTTCGCCATGCAGCCAAGCCTTGTTGCTATTATGTATTAGAGCTTATTTTTTACTAAGTTTCAATACATTTAACCTGAGACCATCGGCATAAACGACCATTTCCCGCTAATACTCCACTCGCATCGTTTCCCAGGTAACCACCCTTTCGCCTTTGAAGAAGCTGAATACTCCCAGGAGTATGGCCCAATTGGATAGGCAGAAATAGAATAAGGAGTTACCCAGGCTGAACTTGATCGTTTTGTTAATAGTATGACCAGCCAGGGAAACTCCGTAGAATATAATTTGCAGAATGACTAAAAGGGCAAACCAAGCCGAGTTAAAGGCCAGGATCAAGCTGGTTAAAAGTACGCCCAGCAGAAAAAACGGGGCCAGTAATCGGAATAGCTTATGCGAAATAACCAGGATTGAATATAAGCCGTATCTAAATGGATTAAGAATACCGGCCTGGTTAATTAAACCGCGGATATTTTGCAGGGTGATCCGGGCTCTTTTAATGGTCTCTTCTTTGATGGTTAAAGTAGTGAACTCCCGGCAGATCGCCTCTTTTTCCAGGACCACCCGGTAACCGGCTTTCCGTACTCTTATCGGCACTATCAGGTCATCGGCCAGATAATCCGGCATATCCAGAGGATAAAGCGATTTTCTTACCGCGTAAAGTGTCCCGGAAACCGAGGTTAATGAGCAAAGCGAGCTTTCCAATTCGCGGACCTTCTTTTCATAGTGCCAATACTTGCTCTCGCCTTTGCCGATATTCGCCCCATTGGGGTTCATATATCCCAGTAATCCGCCGACACATCCGACCGCAGGATCATTGAAGTTGCTGACCAAGCTGGAGATGCTGTTGGCTGCAAGCAGGCTGGTGGCGTCGGAAAAAATAATGATCTCACCCTTAAGCTGGGGCACAACTGTGCGATATCCGCCGATTTTTCCGGTTCTCTTCTCTAGCCGTAATAGCCGCACCCCTCGATCGGCAAAAGTCCGGACTATCTCATCGGTTTTGTCCGACGAGCAATCGGAAACCACCACGATCTCCATCTTGTCCGCCGGGTAATCGGAATTTAAAGTTTCACTGATCTTGGCGCAGATGGTCTTCTCTTCATTGTAAGCCGCGATAACCAGGCTGATGAAAGGGGTAATGTTAGCCTTCTTGATCGCCCTGGGCCTACGCAGCTTCAGCAGGGCTGCCATAAATAAAGGGTAGCCGAAATAGACGTAAAAAAGACCAAAACCTGAGATTATGAAGATATTTTTAAGCACTAACAGCCTCTTTTTGAATTAGTGAGTTTAACTTTTTAACGATTAAATCCCAAGAGTAATTTTGCTCAACAAATCTACGCGCCGAAGTACCCAGATTCTCCCGCAAGGCTTGATTATTAAATAATTTCTTAACACAAGTCGCGAACTCTTCCGGATTATCGGCAATAAGAATATTCTCTTCATGTGTTACCTTTAGGCCTTCACAGCCAATACTTGTGGAAACAACCGCCTTTCCCATCGCCATTGCTTCCAGAATTTTAAGGCGCGTCCCCCCTCCTATCCGCAGAGGCACCACAAATACTTCAGTCTGTTGAATATAGGGGCGGGTATCAGAAACATAACCTGTAATCTGCGCTCCATGAATGCGCGCTAGCTTCTGAATTGGCTTGGGCGGATTGGCTCCTACGATATAAAATGAGGCTTGCTGGAATTCTTTTTTGATGACGGGGTATATATTTCCGAGAAAATACATTACGGCATCAATATTCGGGTACCAATTCATCTGGCCTATATATGCCAAGGCATAGGGCTTAGTGATAGCTCCATTAGAAGAAAAATAATTTAAATCCACTCCGTTTGAGATAACAGACAGATTGGCTCTCCCCAATCTCTTAGATATTTCCTGCTTGTCTGTTTCCGAAACAGCTAGCACAGAATCAAATTTGCGCCATTCTTGTATTTCATATTTACGCATCTTAAAATGCTCAAGATAAACGAAAGCCTTTACAAAGATATTATTCGTCACTTGGCAATAACGTTTCATAATCTGCGATTCAATATTATGTTCATTGAGAATTTTTTTTGCAGCGCATTCGGGAATATTCGCGGCCTGGTAAATAGAATCGCAGACAATTATATCGGCGCGCTCTCTACCAAGGAAATTTTTAACCGCTGTTCTCATTTTTGCTGAAACTCTGCGAGTTATAGAAAAGGGAACCTTGCTGAATAACGATATGAATACCCGGAAAACCAGCTTGTTCACATTTATTTCATTTGGTTCGATCACGGCGCAGTCTATAGAGTATTGGGCCAATGATTTTAATTTTTCGTTGGCTTCAACGCGGTTGCCAAAAGTAAACAACCATATTTTATTATTCTGAGCTAATCCCTGTAATAAATGAAATGTTCGGTTTCTATGGCCGTTGTCCGGTGGATAAGGCAGCTCTTTAGTTATAAATATGATATTCATTATTTGGATTTCGCCTTTAAGCAAGCCGCATCCAGATCTTTTCTATTGATTCCGGATTGGGATAGGATTTTATCGACGAGTTCAAGATTAATCTCTGCCTCGCCTAACCTGTCCATAGCTTCAGCCCTAGTCATTAAACCATAACGGATATTCTTACTGAATAAATCATCTTTTTCTGTGGCGTTGATGATTTTTTCATATATATAATTCTTTACCGAGTCAATTTCGCAATCAAATCTCCACGGTGACTTGTTATCTTCGGCTTTTTTCCAGCCTATTTTCCGCAAGGTTTCATTGATTTCTACCTCATTGTAAGGAAAAGAATAGAAATATGATTTTCTTGTTATGTTTGGATAGCGACGATCTAAAAATGGGGTTGATCCGTGTAAGCTTAATAAAGTTTGTATAATAGGAATAAAGTTTACTGGCTGTAAATAATCAATATTGACCGCTATTTTTTTAAAGAAATTAATAATTGCCTTCATTGATAATAAATTTCTAGCTTTTACACCTGCTTGAGCCTCCATTTTAAAAGTTGTTACTTCAAAAACATTGGCACCATCAACAATCAAACTAATTTTGTTTTTCTGTGCAATGCGATATATTTCCAGATATATAGGCTTGCAGGCAATGCATACCATTCCTAAAGTAGCTAAATGAGGTCTGGTAATCCAGGCCTTTAAGTTGTGTCTAAAAGTCCTTTGATGGCGTTGATTAGGGTATAAAAATGATATTACATCCGATTTAATGACACTGGCTACGTGTCGCACATTTTTTTTGGCCTGTATTGAAGAAAATGGGTTTGCATAATTTACGCATAAAACACGCAATCCGTAATCATTATAAAGCTTCCAGGCGATATATGAACTGTCCCGGCCACCACTGACTGGCACTAAAACATCGTATTTGCTGTTATTCTTATAAGCATGTGCTTTTGCCTGGTTGATTAGTTTCTCAAAAATTACTTTTTTACCGTCAAAATTAAAATCCTGTTTTTTATCTGTTCTCTCGAATGCGTCACAATAATTACAAACATCATCATTGGTAAATGTGATGTTTGGGATTGTTTCCGGCAAGATACACCTAGAACATCTTTTTATCACTTAAAGCTCCGTCTTAACTCGATTATTTCTTGGGCTAGTAGCCATCGTCTTTCATTGTATTTATCGTAACTCCAATTATTTCTAATAGGTTCAATGGATATGTCACTCATGATTGCGGTTATAACATCTTGTGCTTTTTTGATCTTTTTAATTAAGTCTTTATTATTCGAGTTATTAGCTCTCTGTATCAGATTAGATAACGTATGAAGATATCTATAATCGTCTATCCCTTCCTTAAGCCGCTCAAAAGACGGCGTATTGATCGGTCCCTCCAATGATGGGTAAGAAAGGCAATAGTCACTTCCTGCGCCGTCTAAATCGAAATAGGGATCAACTGTAGGTAATTGGTAATTCCACTGCAATATCCCCTTCAATCCTGCTCTCCATAGATAGTAACCAAATAAAAACCTATCCCCAAAGCCACCTCTATAAAACCATGGTTCTGAACCAGCCTGTTTAATTCTATTTATGAGTGCTTGGTTTATCTTCATGCCAGAATTT
>JBFZAU010000148.1:0-2552 GCA_041308825.1 Candidatus Omnitrophota bacterium | reverse complement strand
CTATCATAGCTCTCTCCTTTTTATTTGATTTTTTTATAAGGGATAAATAATACCACAGAATTCTTAATCCAGCAAGACTTCTTCGTCTTTGGAGGGGATATATACATCGAGGTTTTTCTGGGTAAGCGCCTGGGCTAATGTTTCGGATTGGTCCAGGTCTCCGTGCACTAAAAATATACGCTTAAGAGGCAAACTCGCTAAAGCAAAATCGGCTAATTCCGCCTTATCGGCATGGCCGGAAAAAGCGTTTATCACTACCACTTCGGCATTGAGTTCATATTCTACGCCGAATATCCGCACAAAAGGCATTCTCTCGACAATCCTTCTGCCTAGGGTATTTTGCGCCATATAACCTACGACTAAAATCATATTCCTGGAACCTTCGATGTTATTTTTAAGATGATGCAATATTCTACCTGCCTCGCACATCCCGGAACCGGCAATAATAATCATCGGCCTCTTATCGTTATTGAGGGACTTGGATTCTTTCTGATCACGGATAAACTTAAGGCTTAGGAATGCAAAGGGGTCATCGCCTGAGTTGATAGCCTGGTTAGTTTTATCGTTTAGATAATCAGCGTGGCATTTGAATACATCGGTTATATCCGTAGCCAGAGGGCTATCCACATAAACAGGCATATTGGGTATAGCCTTATCTTTCAGAAGTTGGCTCAGAAAATAGATTATCTCCTGAGTACGTTCCAAAGTAAAAGAAGGAATAAGGATCTTACCCTTACGTTCTACTGTACGCACTATTGCATCCCGCAGTTTCCCCTTAGCCTCTTCTATGGGAGCGTGCAGCCTATTTCCATATGTACTTTCTAAGATCAGATAATCCATACCCTTCGGCACCACCGGATTTTTCAGTAACGGCATATTTTTTCTTCCTAAGTCCGCCGCGTAACCTACGCGGATATTTTTTGCGCCATCCTTTATCTCCAAAACCACTACACTGGAACCCAAAATGTGGCCGGCATCGTATAAAGTGACACAGATGTCTTTTGCCAAACAGAATTTATGTTCATAGGAAATCGCGCGAAACCTTTTAGTGGCGTCAGATGCTTCTCTCTTGGTATAAAGAGGTTTTCTTAAAGGCAGACCCAATCTTCTATTTATTTTATTCACATATTTTATATCTTCTTCCTGGATCTTACCCGAGTCCTCAAGCATGAGTTTAGATAAATCTTTTGTCGCAGAGGTGGTATAGATCTTACAACGCAACCCTTTCTTAATCAAATTGGGGATATTACCGCAATGGTCAATATGTGCATGGGATAAAACCAAGGCGTCAATGGTGTGGGGATTGTAATGGAAGGTAGTATTTATTGTATAGGATTCATCACGGCGGCCCTGGAATAGGCCCGCATCAATGAGTACCTCTGACTTATCAGTGGTGACAAGATGGCTGGACCCGGTAACGGTCCTGACTCCCCCTAAGAATTTTATTTTTACAGGCATAGAAATTTATCTTTGCGTTTTTAGTTTGAAGGCTACTAAAAATACAATCATAATATAAATCAGGCTGAATACAAATACTGTCGGGTTTTGACTAAGGTATCCGGAGAGAATACCGGGATCGCGAACAATACTCTTTCCTACGCCAGAAAGAATATACTGCACCCAAAAAATCCGCAAAGGCGAAGCGAGAATTACTACCCAAATATACCTTAAGAAATTAATTCGCGTCAAGCCGAAACTTAAGTCTAAGAATCTGAAAGGAATGAGTGGTGTAACCCTGAACATAAAAAGCCAGAAAAAATTAATTTTTTCTAACCTTTGATCTAAATTTTTCAGGCCCCCCTTAAGAGAATTTTCTACGAAACTTCTACCTAAAAAACGGGCGCAATAAAATAAAATCACCGCGTTGATTATCTCGGCGATTGAAATAAATAAAGTACTCCAATATGCCCCAAACACAATGGCGGCGGCAAAACGAAAAACATCTTTTGAGAGCCAGATAAAAAAAGTAACGATTACATAGAGAACTATATATAGTATCCCGCTATAGATAAGGGGAAATCTCTTAAAATAATTTTCTATGCCTTGCGCATCTATGTGACTTGTAAGGCCCAGATACCAGAATAAAACTATGGCAAAAACAAAAATTAAAAATTTAATCCTATCATTCATTAAGTTACGAATAAATTGCGGGAAGAGAATTTTCCGTCGGAAGTCAAATTTACGCCTAATCTTTTAAGGCCAACCTCATCGCCAGGGGTAGGAATATGGGTCATGTGGACTTCGCAGCCTTTTAATTCTACAAGCTTATTAATGGCTAATTCCGCGGTATGATTAGTAGTCGCACTTATCGAAAGGGCGATCAAAGTTTCTTCTAAATCCATGCTTTCTGAATCTGTCTGTAAAATCCCCTCTTTTAATTTTGCGATCTGATTTATGATGTGGGGGGAAAGTAATAAAATTTCATCGGGAATATTGGCAAGCACCTTTATCGAATTTAATATGAGGCTCGACGCTGCATGCATCAACTTTGAATTCTTTCCGGTGATGATCCGACCGTCTGGTAACTGAACAGCAGCACCGCAGTATATACC
>JBFZAU010000147.1:0-6103 GCA_041308825.1 Candidatus Omnitrophota bacterium | reverse complement strand
AAAATTTTTAGTATATTGTTTAGTCTGCGTCTATGGATTAATCCCCTAATGCCGTTACCTTTGTATGATTCTTCGTGAGACCATAAAAAATCATTCATAATACTTAGAGTTGGAGATGCATATCTCGGTTATCATGTGTAAGGAATATGAGTGGGAACGAATTTTACCAGTTTGTAGAACTGTAGTAATCCTCACGATTCATGTTGAATGCGGCAATCTTGAAGCCGCCATTAAAATGCAACCATGACGTGCGATTAAGTTGCGCTTTAAATTCCAAGTCATTCACGCCGGTATGACAAAAGTTATAGTTTAGAATCACGCTATTTATAGTTTAAAAACAGCATCAATTTGGGCCGAAAATTTGGAAAAATCTATCTTTATGTTAAGATTACATGGGTTAAAGGCCTCATATCCATACAATTTCATAAAATCTAGTAATTGGTTTAGAGTGGCACCGTATTTGGGATACCAAAAAGGGCAAATTTCACAAATTATAATCGGTCTTTGATTAGTATTTTCGAAATAATTACTGAGGCCTTTTAAAACGTGGAATTCAAATCCCTCTACATCAATCTTTATCAACGCGATTTTACTCAATCTGTTTTCCTTTATATAGTTATCTAGTCGACGAATTGAAATTTCTACCGATTCATCAACCCTTGGATGAGAGTACGAACTTATTGTATTACACCCAATATCCTCTTTGGATAATAAGAGACCCGCAGTTTCTTCTTTATCACCTAAAGCATATTGATTGACAATTATTTTATAACCGAGGTTAATTTTAGCTAATTTCTCCAATTTTTTAAAATACGGAAATGCTGGTTCGAAACTGTGGACCTGCCCGGTTTTACCTACTAAACCCGCGCCAACTGCAGATATATAGCCGATGTTTGCACCGACATCTATGAAAATATCTCCAGGTTTTAAAATTTTTTTCATAAGTTGCACTATATTAAAAGCATAAGTACCACAGTACATATCAGCGATATTATCCGAAAGAGAAAAATCATATTCAAAAATAACATTGTTAACGGATCGTTTAGTTGACCTCTTCAATAATACCATTTTCAACAATCTGAGTAGTGCGCCATCAAAAAGCAAGTAAGTATACATCATCAGCTTATTAAAAAATAATGGAGAATCACTAATTAATACATTAATTCCTATCTTAATTTTCCTAAGAAGTATTCTGTTCATCATTTGATTCATTCTTCAACTCTTCAGTTAATAATATCGTTTATCTAGTTCAAATGAATGCATGAGCTCGAGTGGAAATATTCTCTAAACTGTTTTGTCGGAATCAAGTTAGAAAATGCCTCTAAGTATCAGTGATCAGATACAGGTCCCTCGATTTACCAGTTGATTATTATTTTATGATTTTGAATCAAATTAATACCGATGGTGACCTAGAAACTCATACTATAACCTCCAGTAGATTAAATTGTAATTTCTGAAAAGCTCCCTGTTAAAAGTACCCTTAACGTCAATTACTACTCCTTTTTGCTTAGTGCCGTTTAAATGAAATTTTAATGCAGGAGGAGTAATTTTCTTCTTATAAAATTCATGGGCAACCGCGATAACGACTGCGTCTGCCTTAATCCGGGCGTTATATTTGGTTAAACTGATGCCGTATTCATGCTCTACAGCCGAAGCGGATGCTAAGGGATCACATACAGTTACTTTAATATCATATTCTTTGAGTTTGTTAATGATGTCTATGACGTTGGAATTACGTATATCGCTTACGTTTTCTTTAAAGGTAATACCAAGTACTAAGACTTTGGCGCCTTTGACGGTTTTATTGGCTTCAATTAGGCGCTTTACAGTCTGTTCTGCGATGTATTTGCCCATACCGTCATTTATCCTTCTACCTGCCAGTATGACCTGGGGATGGTAGCCTAATTCTTCAGCCTTAAATGTCAGATAGTACGGGTCAACTCCGATGCAATGCCCTCCGACAAGGCCGGGGTACATTTTGATAAAATTCCACTTGGTTGAGGCGGCTTTGAGCACAGATAACGTGTCGATGCCCATTTTGTGAAAGATTATAGAAAGCTCGTTCATAAGGGCGATGTTTAAGTCACGTTGTGTGTTTTCAATAACTTTAGCCGCCTCTGCGACTTTGATGGATTCGGCTTTGTATACCCCGGCATTTACTATTAAGCTATAAACTGCGGCAATTTCGTCGAGCGCCTGCTTGTCACAACCGGATACTACTTTTACAATGTTACGCACCGTATGTTCTGTATCACCCGGGTTAATGCGCTCGGGAGAATATCCGGCCTTGAAATCTCGCATATATTTTAGTCCGGAGAATTTCTCTATTACCGGCACACAGACTTCTTCAGTAACCCCGGGGTAGACGGTAGATTCAAAAACTACAATGCTTCCTTTGGTTAAGTTCCTACCCACTATCTCTGAAGCGCTAATCATACAAGATAAATCCGGCTGTTTGCTGACCGTGATCGGAGTAGGCACAGCTATAATAATGAATTTTACGTCTTTTAGCCGTCGCGGGTCATATGTCACCTTTAGAAAAGACGCAGATTTTATATCCTGATATGATGATTCATTGTTTCTATCGGTATATTTTTTTAAATCAGAAACACGTTTCTGATTTAAATCAAAGCCTATCGTCGGTACTTTTTTCCCGAATTCCAGGGCAAGGGGTAGGCCGACATAGCCAAGACCGACGATTGCGATCTTCTCTTTTTTATTTTTTATGTTTTCGACGAGAGCCACGATATTATGTATTCCCCTATGTTTAAAAATCTACGTACCTAGTTATTTCTTCCCGCTTCAGTCTGCAATATCCCCACCACATACCTATAACTGCGCTTGGGGTTGGCGGCGTTGCGGGACGCTACTTTTCGGAATGCCTCTCTTACCTCTTTGGCGCCGAATTGGGTGATCTTATTTAGGATGTCTTCGATTACTTGGATGTCGTTGTCTTTAAAAACAATTCGGGCGTAGGTTTCGGCTTGGTCAAATTGTTTCTTGCCGTAATGGCCGGCTAGTTTATCCTTTTCGTTCTGTAATGCCTCGGGGGAATATAGGCCCAGGAACCAAAAACTCATCGGCGAACGGTGGGTGAAGCTTCCGTCTTCGGGATATGGGGGGTACTCTGCTTCAATTATATTTAATTTTCTTAAACCCATAGTCCCCCGGATAACGGTGCTGCGGTGTAAATTGAATTCTTCCATTATCCCCTGCAGATAATCCGACCAGATTTTGCCGCGGTTGAGGGCGGATTTACGCAGGTTGATGAGAAGAAAGTATTTCTCGGGGTAAGACAGGCGCTTATTCCAGCCATATTGCCAGTACTCATCGGGAACGGAGCAGTAGGCGAATTGCGCGGGTTTATAGGGTTGTTCAGAGGGATAATCTAATAATAGGCAATAAGGCGGTTTGGGATGCTGGGTTATGCGGCGGATAAGGTTATACCTTTGGTCCAGCCGGATTAAAGCATCGGTCAAGATATCATAGGAGCTGGTATAGCTGTATTTTTTGTCCATGCCCAGGGTCTGAATTATACTTTTAAAGTCAATATCCACTCTGGCTTCGGGGTTTCCGTCGTAGAGCCTTAATAATAATAGATAGAGGTCGAAGGCGGTTTCATCACGCTTGGTAATCATGCGCGGGGCTAAGGATGGATCTTTGATGAAAACATCGCTTACCCTCACCGGCGGGCGCTTGGCTTCGGTTGAGGCGCTGGCTTCGTGATCCAGGGTAATGGCGGAGAAGCCGCTTAGGAACTGCGCGGCTAACTCCGGGGAGCGGGCCAGGCAGGATGCCTCGCGGTTGGTTCTTATGGCGGACTCTGTCCAATTGGAGCTGCCTACAATCACGGTCTCCTCATCAATAACAATGGCTTTACTGTGGGTGGTGATAAAAAGGTTGTCGAAATAAGCCGGGATGCCCTGTTGTTTAAGATAGATGAATATGGCCTCGTTCTTATCTTCTTTGGGCCCCATGCGGCCGGTTTGGTTGAAAGAAACGTTCTGGTCCAGGATCACGGTTACTTTTACTCCTCTTTTATGGGCGTTTACCAGCTCGGTAACCAGCTCGGTTACCGGGGATTTTACTGTTTGGGGGTCGAAATTAACAAAATACATTACCAGAAAAATTGACTTCTGCGCCTTGGCCAGCGCTTCCTTCACTGCCGGCAGGTACTTGCGGCCGCTGATGTCGATTACATCGGCCTGGTAGCTGTGGGCCGTGGGGGCGGTGCCTAGGAGCGCCAGGGTAAAGATAAATATTGTTAGACGTTTCATAAGCGTACCTGCGACTTAGCCTGAAGGGTGTCCCCATCTGTGTTGTGCGGGGAACAAAACAGTTAACAGAGAAGTGTTCACTTCTTATTTTTCTTTGCGGAGTCAATAATGCTAGCCGCCTCTCTTTCTAATTCCGGTATCCTATGTTTTAAAACTTGCCAAACACGTTCTAAGTCTACGCCTAAATAATCATGAATTAATATGTCGCGCATACCCGCTATCTTTTTCCACTCTATTTGCGGATGTTTTTTTCTTATTTGGCCGGGGATCTGCTTCGTGGCCTCTCCGATGATTTCCAGATTACGAATTACTCCGTCTTGCACAAGTTTGGCCTTAAGGAACTGGCTTTTTGTTTGTCCGGATGTATATTGTTCTATATTGTGTATCGCGTCAAGTATGTGTGATAAATAGACTGTGTAATCTTTTTTCATAGATATACGGCCTCCTTTAGAATGCGCAGCTTGAGATATTTACTTATGGAGTTTTTGGTTACAATATCCACCTTTTTCTTCAAGATCCCCTCTAAATCCTGCTTAAGCCCTACCATATCCAATAAGTCCGCTTCAGGGTAGAATTCTGCGAGTAAATCAACATCGCTATGCTTATGCTGTGTTTGATGAAGATAAGATCCGAATAACGCCAATCTTTTTACTTTATAAATTTTCGCGATTTGCTTCAGTTTTTCGCTATGGATTAATTTAGCTACAGTCACTTGCGTTCTCCTTTCTCTTGGACACAATACTTCAATTCCGCAATTCTGGGGACACGATACTTAATTCCACTGCGGGGTTAGAAAACCCCGCCTATAAACCTCATTGCCTCGACCAATGCCGGGGATACGTACAGAATAATTCCGGGGACATAATACTTAATTAAGTCCCGCTTTTTTAGAGTTCCGGCCAAATTAGATCGTATTTGGCGCTGCGGCCCTTGCCTGGCAATTGACGTAAAACTTTTTTCTCAAGCATATCCGATATTTCCCGGAAAGCTGTAGCGCGGCTGGCCTTTGCGATGCTGACATATTTTCTTGTTGTTAGGCTTCCGGTAAAATTTCCTTTGCCGGCTTCCAGAATACGATTTACGACTTTTCTCTGACGTTCATTAATATCTGTTTGGGCGTGCTGTTTCCAAAATTCCGCGCGCGCAAATACGTCGGAGATCATATCTTGAGAATGTTCTATGGCGGCGCTTACGCATTCAATGAACCACAGGAACCACTCTGTTACGTCAACTCTGCACCTCTGCACATTTTCCAGTTTTTCGTAGTATTCTTTTTTTAGGCGCGTTATTTGCGAAGAAACGCTGTAAAATCTGATTCTTAATTTTTCATCCTGGGATAGGGCCATATCAGTTAATGCCCGCGCTAAGCGGCCATTGCCGTCTGCATACGGATGTATGGTCACAAAGCGCAAATGCGCGCAAGCCGCGCGCAATGCGCCGTCCATATGGCCATAAGAGCAATGCCACCATTCCAAAAACGACTTCATCTCCCGAGTAAGGCGAATTCCCGGAACAGCCTCAAAATGTACCCGTTTCTTGCCTACCGGCCCGGATACGATTTGCATAGGCTCATCTCCTCTGAGTGCTCCTACTCTAATTTTTCTCAGGCCGGAATAGCCGACAGGAAATAATGCGGCATGCCAGCTGTTAAGCCGCTTTTGGGTTAGCGGCTTATCATATAAACGCACTGCGTCTAATAAGACATCTACCAGGCCGTCCACATTCCTATCATTTGTTCCCCCGCCTTTCGGAAGGCCAAGCCTTACTGCCACTGAAGAACGCACCGCATCGCGGTTTAATCTCTGCCCTTCGATTTCAGCTGTCCG
>JBFZAU010000146.1:0-5535 GCA_041308825.1 Candidatus Omnitrophota bacterium | reverse complement strand
GTGAGATCGGCCGGGTTTTGGTCGAGCCGGATTCGGGAACCGCTTTGATTATGGATACTCCGGAGAAAATCGCCGAAATCGAAAAAGCCATCGCGACATTGGAGCAGAAAAATTTAGTGCGGGTTTTTCAGTTAAAATATGCCAAGGCTAAGGATGTGGAGGAGCATTTAAAGGCGCAATTGGATTTGAAAAAGGTCGGTACGATCAAGGCCGATGAGCGTTCTAACCAGGTAATCATTCAGACCTTACCGGACAGAATGGTCAATATCGAGAAGCTGATCGCCAGTCTTGACCAAAAAACCAAGCAGGTATTAATCGACAGCACGATTATTAAGGTAAAATTATCAGATGAATTGGAAACGGGGGCGGAGTGGGAAGGTTTGCTGGGGGCAGCATCGGATTACGGAATGGCTTACTTCGGGGCCAATCCCTTTAGCGTAATTAAACCGATTGAAACCGATACGACCAACACCTATTCATCCCGCTATGATTATTTGAAGAATACGATGAATAATCAGATCGGTTCCTACCCCTTTAGCGGCAATACCGGGGTAACTAATAGCAGTACAAAATCCGGACCCGGCGTATTATCCTTAGGCATTATTGATTCCAAGCGCGATATCGATATCGTACTTAAATACGTGCAGACTCTAGGCAATACCCAGATTCTTTCTAATCCCAAGATTTCCGTGGTTAATAACCAGGAGGCCAAAATCCACGTCGGCGAACGCCAGGCTTATGTTACTTCAACTACCACTACCGGCCAGAGTACTTCTACCGTTTCGGAGGAGGTAACCTTCGTGGATGTCGGTATCCAACTTTCGGTTACCCCCACGATTAACGATGACGGCTATGTGACGTTAAAGATTAAACCTGAAATATCCAGCGTCGTTTGTTTCCTGGATACTCCCAGCGGCAATAAAATCCCGATTATCGATACCTCGATGTCCGAAACTACCGTAATGGTTAAAGACGGCACAACCATTGTCATCGGTGGTTTACGCAGAGAGGATAGAACCTCTGCTTCCGAAGAGTTCCCCTTCTTAGGTAAAATTCCGATTTTAAACTACTTTTTCAAAAATAAGACCGCTAAAACCGAAAAAACCGAGCTTCTGGTAATGATTACTCCGCATATTACTACCGGTGATGTTTTAGTGACCGGAGACAGGCGCGAGCCGCGGTTTCTGGATGAACCGAACAAAGAATACAATACCTATCCGTCTTTTACCGAAAAACCGGATTTTAAAGACCAGTTGATTCCGGAGAGGGATGTTACTCCGAAAGCTGCTGTGGCAGAGGAGGTAAAACCTTACAGCCAATATCCTACGCTCAAACCGGAAGATGAGTATATCCCGGAATTTAAAGGAGAAACCAGCCAATGATGAATAAATTAAAGTTGAAAACGGTAATTTCGCTGGCGGCAGTCTTAGTTGCCTGCATCATCGTTATCTTGTATGCCCAGCGCGCTAAAAATTTGTCGCGCAAGGTTACTGCGTTGACCGCCCGGCTTGAAGAGATTAGTCCCGGTTATCAAAAATTAAGCCAGGAGGGTGCTGTTTTGAAGAATGAAAACGCACAGCTGATGAAAGAAAATGCAGCGGTAAAGGTAGACCGTGAAAATCTGATGGCCCAGATTAAAACCCTCCTGCCGGAGAGAGGCAGGGCTATTGAACTGGCAGCTTCCACGGAAAAGTCCGCTAAAGAGCTGGCGGCTTTAACTAAAGAAAAGAAAGAATTAGGTGATCTTTGCGGCCGCCAACAGGAGGAGTTGAAAAGATTGCAGTCCGCTCAGAAAGAACTGATTGCCAGATGGGATAGTCTTAAAACCGCCTGTGATAAAGCGGAAGCGGCGGTAAAAAACAAAGAATTAAATATAAAACTAGGGGCTTTGCAAAAAGAAAAGACCGCTTTAGCAAGTAATGCCAAGCGTAAAGAGATCGAGTTTGACCAGTCCCGGCAGCAAAAAACCAAATTAGAGTTGGAGAATGTTAATTTGAAGGCACAATTAAAAGATACTAAGCAGCAGCTGGCTGAAGCGGTGAAGAAAAATAAATTGATGTGGGAGGATGTGCAGAATGTGCCTAAAAAGGTGGCCGAACTTGCCCGGCAGAATAAACTTTTAATTGCCGAGACCGCCCATATGCATTATAATTTAGGTGTTTTTTACAGTAAGAATAAGCAGTATGATCGCGCGGCAATTGAATTCGAAAAGGTAGTTGAGATTGACCCCAATCATGCCTACGCGCATTTTAATTTAGGTTATATTTACGCGGAATACCTGGTGAACCGCCAAAAAGCCGCTAAGCACTTCCGGTATTATTTAGGGTTGGCTAAAAGCGATGACCGGGATGTGGATTGGGTGAAAAAATATCTGCTTACCTGGGAGGCTTATGACGGCAAGCAGCGGGTGCAGTAAGGTAGCCAATAGATAGATCAATAAAATAAGTTTAACTTTTAAGAGGAGGATAAGATGAAACAGTTAACTATCGGGATACTGGTTCTAGGTTTTCTGGCTGTAAACTCAAATTTGGTTTTCGCGGATTGGTTCAGCAAGGATCAAGTTCAGCTGGCTAAATCGGTTGAATCTCCGGCAACCGTCAAAAAACAAGCCGGTAAAATCCAGGAAATGCTGGCTAAGAAAAAAAGCGATTTAAACGGTACCGAATGGGAAATCCAGTGTAAAGTGATGTCAGGAAAGGGCAAGGCGGAAAAAGATGTCCTGATCTTTTTAGACAATAAACTCAGCTCTAAGAATATGAGCGCCAAAGGTTTTACCGCTACCAACTATTCGTTGCGCCTTCTGGAGGATAACGAAACTTATACTTGGGAAACGATGCAGGTTTCAGAAAAAGACGGCACCGCTTTTTGGCGCGGGGATATCGGTACAGACGGAGTGATGCGGGGGGTGGTCAGTGTGCGCAATAAAAAGAATGCCGTGACCGATTATAATTTTTACAGCCTTCAGTCGCAGAAAGCGTCTCCCGTTGAGCCGCCCCCGGCTTTGGCAGCTGAACTCCCGGTGCCTGTTCCCGCAGTCGAGCAGTAATTAAGAAGGCAGGACGATTAATGTTTAAAATAAAAAACAATCTGTGGTGGATTACGGTCGCGGTCATAATCGGGGTATTTTATTTTCCCGGGCCGGGTCGGTGCGCTTCGGCCAGGTTAAAGTTTATTTTGAGCTTGGATAAAACCGAATACACCTCCAATGATCCGATTAATGCCAGTTTTATTTTAAAAAATGTCGGTTCGGAACCGGTAATGGTCAATCAGCGTTTTTACGTCAGTTCCGAAAGTGCGCCCCCAAAGCAAAAGGATGTTTATTTTGAGTTGATTTCACCCAGCGGCCAAAAACTGATCTGTCAGCATTTTTATCCAACCGGGTACCCTAAAACCGATGCCTTTAAATTATTGGCTCCCAATGAAGAAGCTAAATCCGAATATCCCAGAAACTTAAGAGGGTTTTTTGAGATTAAGCAGCCGGGTACTTACACGCTTAAAGCCGTTTATAAAAATATGTTTGGCCAGGAGATCGGTTTAGAGGTTTTTCAGGAGGAATTAGTTTCCGATCCGGTTAAATTTACGGTGGTTCACCAAAAGTAAACCTATGTTTATACGCTTAATTCTTACTTCAATTTTATGCTTAACCTCTTTTCTGGTTTCTCCCGCTTGCGCTTATAAGCTTGAAGAGATTATGAAATTCGAAACCGTGGGGGAGGCTTTTGGCCAGCCGGTCTTGCGCCAAGAGTTTTTTAACTATTATAAAACCGCCCTGCTTTTTACCCGTACCGGATCCCAAACAGAGCGTTCCGAAGAAGAAACACGCCAGGAGGCCTGGCAGAATTTAGTATTTATTAAAGAGGCTAAAGCCTTGGGGGTGAAGGTCCCTAAAGAAGAGGTGCTGGCTGAGGTTAAACGCTTACTGGCAGAAAAAAATGTTGAATATGGAGGGGAGAAGTACCGGGTTTGGGTGATTACTACTTTCAACGAGGATCCGGCAACCTTTGAAAACCGGATCCAAGAACTTTTGATCGTTAATAAGCTGCTTAAAGAAAAGCTGGACCCTGAGGTTACGGTTACGGAAAAGGAAATGAAGGACAAATTTATTAACGGCTATAATTCCTTTGAGAGCGAATATATTCTGTTCGGTGAGAATAAACAAAAGGAGGCGGTTGAATTTTTCCGCCAGGTAAAAAATAATCCCAGGCTTTGGTATGATACTTATACCGAGAAAAAACCGCTGGGCCAAAAAGGGGCATCCTGGATCAATATTATGTCTTTAGAGGCTTTGATCGATCTTTGGAAGATTCCCCGCGAGGATGCCTACCGGATCTTGAATGCCAAGCCCGGAGATTTTATTGCCGCCAAGAATTATTACGGGGATGTCGTCTTTCGCCTGCTCTATGCCAAAAAAGCCGATTTAAAAGAATATACCCCGCAAAAGCAGGAATATTACCGTAAAATGCTGACTATCGGAAGAAAACGCAAGATCGCCCAGGAATTTTTAGATGATCTTTTTAAGCGGGCAAACTTACGCGATTACCTGAAGGAAAAAGAAGACAAGGAAAAACTGGAAGCATTGAAGAATAAAACCGAAGTAGTCCTGCAGACCAACCAAGGTCAGATTAAACTTAAATTGTTTCCGGAGATCGCGCCATTGGCTTGTGAGAATTTTATCGGTTTGATCGAAAAAGGTTATTATAACGGCATTGCTTTTCACCGCGTGATCAAAGACTTTATGGTTCAGGCCGGAGATCCGGGGGGAACCGGCAGCGGGGGAGAGTCGCTCTGGAAAAAACCATTTGCCGATGAAATAAGCGATAAAGTTAATTTCGATAAACCCGGCAGATTAGCGATGGCTAATTCCGGGCCGGATACAAATACCAGCCAGTTTTTCATTACCGTCAAGCCAACTCCGGGGCTTTACGGCCGGCACACTATTTTCGGCGAGGTTTCCTCGGGCCTAGAGGTAGTCAATAAGATCAACTCTGTCGCGACTAATAAGGAGGATAAGCCCGTAAAAGAACAAAAAATTATTAAGGCTAACATCAAGATTTAGGGTTAAAAAGCGGCTTTTTCGACGGTTTAGCTGACTTTTAAGACTCCAAATTTAAAAATTTAGGCGCATAAGCTAAGGGTTCATTGACAAAAGGCCTTAAAATATGTTATATTTTAATTGGAAAGAGAAAAAAATTCGAAGGGCAAACCTCGGGAAACCGGGGGACGCAAAGCCGTGCATCCTAGGATCTGAGGATTGGCAGGTTGCTAGAAATGAAAGTTTAAGCAGCTAACTAATACCAGCCAGGAAAATGGCTGGTTTTTTTTATGATTTGAAAAAAGTGCCAGGCATAAAAAGAAAGTGCCAGGCATAAAAAGAGGAAAAGATGCCAAGGCCGCCAAGAATTTCTTTAGAAGATGCACTTTACTATATCACCA
This sequence comes from Candidatus Omnitrophota bacterium, assembly GCA_041308825.1. GTDB lineage: Bacteria > Omnitrophota > Gorgyraeia > Gygaellales > Profunditerraquicolaceae > UBA6249. Next base: position 102 of record JBFZAU010000146.1, on the reverse strand, counting down.
GCCGCTGTATTTACAATCAGTATATATTTAAAGAAGAGTCAGATTACCGGATGTATCAGGAATTATTGAAAAAATATAAAGAACAATACAAATTTAAATTAT
>JBFZAU010000145.1:0-3998 GCA_041308825.1 Candidatus Omnitrophota bacterium | reverse complement strand
TGCGCGATTTAAAGATCAGGCGTTTTGCCGAAGATTTTTTAGTTTCCGCGAGGGTAAAGTACAATGTTTAGCGGAATCATTGAGGAAACGGGTAAAGTCAAAAGTATTGCTTGCGTTGCTGGAATAACCCGGCTGGAGGTTAGGGCCGCTAAAGTATTAGGCGGCACTAAAATCGGCGATAGCATTGCGGTTAACGGAGTTTGTCTGACAGTGGTGGAGCTTGCGGATGATTTTTTGAGTTTTGAGATTATTTCCCGGACCATTAAAAATACCAATCTGGGATTATTAAAACCGGCCCAGCCGGTAAATTTAGAGCGTGCGCTTAAGGTGGGAGATAGGGTCAGCGGGCATTTTGTTTCGGGGCATATCGATTGCTTAGGATTGGTCCGCCGGCGTTCTTTACGTAACGGCGGCTTGGAACTTGAGATTGCGGTTACTGCGGATTTGATGCGCTATTGTCTGGATAAAGGGTCCGTTTCGGTTAACGGAATAAGTTTGACGGTGGCGGCTGTGCGCGGTAATGTGTTTAAGGTTTGCGTAATACCCCACACACTTAAGAATACTAATTTAAGTTTAGTTAATCCTTCGGATAAGCTCAATCTTGAATTTGATCTTCTCGCCAAAAGAGCCGCAGCTTAATTCATCTGTTATTGCGTAACGTATGATTCTTTGGTATACTAATTTCTGATTCGGGAGTGCAATGTGGGTGGTGTGCCTAATTGAATAGGGCGCTGCCGCCAGATAGCTTGAAAATTTGGGAGTGTAGTGTGGGCGGCGTGCCCCGTTATATTCCTGTAATATAGGTTTATTCATTACAGCGCCCAACGCAGATCGGAATTGCGTTGGCGTGGCCTTGCGGCCAATACGCCGGTACGCGATTGGTATCGCGGCGTGCCCATATTGCATTGTTGTAAAACCGGGTGGGGCGCTACCACCCGAATAAGAATAATTTGGAAATACAATGTGGGTGGTGTGCCCCGTTGTATTTCCCCAATTTTAAGACTCGAAATACAACGGGGCGTGGCTCAGTTTTGTAGAGCGCCCGCCATTGAATCTTTGTCGGGCTTCTATTTAAAGTTTCGGCGGGCAGTCCGCCAACGTTTTAGTGGCGGACGCAAGATTCAGCATAAGACTTTTTGTTGATTTAGTTTTACGGGGCGTGGCTCAGTTTGGTAGAGCGCAGCGTTCGGGACGCTGAGGCCGTGCGTTCAAGTCGCACCGCCCCGACTTAAATGAGTGCTTGACTTACGAGCACGATAGTGCGAGTAAGTCAATGCACGAATTTATACCCCTTATTTTAAGACTCGGGTATTAAATGAGGGCTTGATTTACGAACACGACAGTGTGAGTAAATCAATGCACGAATTTATTCCTGGCGAGCATAGCGAGCCAGGAACTTCATTAATGAAAAAACAGGTTCATCTTTTTTATTCCGGCCACGTGCAGGGAATAGGTTTTCGTTACGCGGTTAGCGATATCGCCCGCGACTTGAAGATATGCGGCTGGGTCAAGAATCTAGATGACTTCAGGGTTGAGGTAGCCGCCGAAGCCGAAGAAGAGCCGCTGAAAGACTTTATACAGCAGATTAACTTGCATTTTTCCCGGAATATCAAAGAGGTCGATATCGAATGGTTGCCTGCCGGCGGGCAATTCCGCGACTTTAGCGTAAAGTTTTAATCATACCCATAGCCAGAAATGTCCACCCAGATTAAAAATGAAATTCAGAAACTAAAAACAAAAATCCGCCAGCACGACTACCGTTATTATGTTTTAAGCCAACCGCTTGTTTCGGATAAAGAATACGATGATTTATTGCGGAAGTTAAGAGCGCTGGAGGGCCAGTATCCGCAATACAAAACAGCAGATTCCCCCAGTCAGCGTTTAACTCCCGTAATTAGCGAGGGTTTTAATACCGTAAGCCACCGGGCGGGAATGTTTTCTTTGGATAATACTTATTCTGTTGATGAATTAAAGCTTTGGGATGAGCGCATCCGCAAAGGTTTAGGTGAAAAAACCGAGTATAATTACGTGGTGGAGCTTAAAATCGATGGAGTAAGCGCGAATCTGACCTATCTCAACCGGGCATTAACTGTGGGGGCCACGCGGGGAGACGGTCAGACCGGTGAAGATGTGACGGCTAATATTAAAACCATCCGGGCAATTCCTCTTTTGCTTTTAGATCAGGCTCCTAAAGATTTGCTGGAGATCCGCGGTGAAGTGTACATGGATAAAAACGATTTTTTAAGAGTTAACCGGGAGCGTCAAGAGCAAGGGGAAGACCTTTTCGCCAATCCCCGTAATGCTACCAGTGGTTCGCTTAAGCTTTTGGATTCAAGTTTGACGGCGAAAAGACGCCTTAATTTTTTCGCCCATTCTTTAGGTGCCTATCAGGGGGAGATGATTGAAACTCAATGGGATTTTTTAAGTAAAATGACCCAGTGGGGGGTGCGGGTCAATTCCCGTGCCGCACTCTGCGCTAATATCGAAGAAGTGATCAGTTATTGCCAAAAATGGCAAAACCAACGCGATGAACTTTCCTACGAAATTGACGGGGTAGTCGTAAAACTGAATAGTTTCAGCCAGCAGAAAGATTTAGGCTTTACCGCCAAATCTCCGCGCTGGGCCGTGGCTTATAAATTTCCTGCTCGTCAGGCGACTACCAGAGTTAAGGCGATTAATATTAATGTCGGCCGTACCGGGGTAATTACTCCGGTAGCGGTGCTTGAGCCGGTTGAATGTTCCGGCGTAATGATTAGCAATGCTACTCTGCATAATTTTGACGAAATTGCAAGATTGGGTTTACGGGAAGGGGATCGGGTATTGATTGAGCGGGCCGGGGATGTTATTCCAAAAGTGGTAAAGGTAGTGGAGCAAAAAGGCAGCCATCCTTATATTAAGCCGCAAAATTGTCCGGCCTGCCGGGGAAAGATCGTTAAGGAGAAGGAAGAGGATGTTGCCTATCGTTGTATCAATCCTAATTGCCCGGCACAGCTGGAGCGGGCGCTTTTGCATTTTGCCAGCCGGGATGCTTTGGATATCGAGGGGTTGGGAGAAGCGGTAGTTACACAACTGGTAAAATTGGGACGGTTAAAGGGTTTAGCGGATATTTATAAGCTGAAAATCAATGATTTATTGGATTTAGAGTTATTTAAAGAAAAGAAGGCCAATAATCTTCTTCAAGGAATTCAGAAAAGCAAAAAGCAGTCTTTAGCGCGTTTAATCTTTGCTTTAGGTGTCCGGCATGTAGGGCAGAAAGCCGCCTATACCCTGGCAACCGAGTTTGGTACCCTGGATAAACTTATGCAGGCTAAACTTAGCGATTTAGACCGGATACCGGAGATCGGTGAAGTAATGGCTGCCTCGATTATGGAATATTTTTCTTTAAGACAAACTAAAAATTTGATTCAGGAACTAAAAAAATTCCAGATGAACATGTGCCAGGAGCAGGTAAACATCGAAGCCGGTCCGTTAACCGGTAAAACCGTAGTTTTTACCGGCCAACTAGAGGGGCTCTCCCGTTCTCAGGCGGAAAGTTTATTGCGCAAGCTTGGTGGAGTTCCTGCTTCCGGGGTGAGCAGCAAAACCGATTTTTTAGTCGCGGGTGAGGAATCCGGCTCCAAATTAGATAAAGCCAGGAAATTAGGGGTCAAAATTATCGATCAAAAAGAATTTTTTCGGTTGGCTCGCCTGGTTTAAACGGGCCAACCGGTTTTGATAATTGCTTATTACTGCAGGAGGAGATCGTCAATGTTGATTAAAAAGATGTTAATGCTTATATTTTTCGGTATGCTTATGTTGGAGCTGGTAGGCTGCGAAGCTTTCGTGCGTAAATTTACCCGAAAATCTAAAAAATCCGATACCCCGATTGAAATGGTGTTAGTCCCGGAAGAATATAAGGGGCCGAATATGAGTAAAGAGGAGATTTACCGCCAGTATTACACCTATTGGAAGACTTGGCATGATGAATTGCTTAATTCCCTGGCGCAAAGCGCAAGCTT
>JBFZAU010000144.1:0-5842 GCA_041308825.1 Candidatus Omnitrophota bacterium | reverse complement strand
AAAATTCTTGATATTCTATGTTTTGGCAGGACATTTCTTTCTTAGATCTTAACCAATATCTTCTTTTTGAGAAGCTCTTTAATCAATCCCAAAACATCCTCTTCAATCTCTGCTGCGGAAGCGTCGAATTCCAAGGCTAAACGGCTCACAACTTCTTTCAAGCTCATTTTGCTATCCAGCTTATCCCAAATAGCCCGTCCAGTATCGTTAAGTGTGAAAATTTCATCTTCATCCCCTATCCCGGAAGTTATGGGGATAATAATAAACTCTCCCTGAACCTCTCTGGCCACTACATCTTCAGATGGGGCGTAGATTGCTTTAAGACTCACCTTTAGCTCCATGATACCTCCTCTTTGTAAACTTACTGATCCTCCCGGGCCAATCCTCCACCTCCCAGGCCATTTCGTCTTTTTTTACTAAATCTAAAAATCGCGCCTGGGCATGCGCAACCTCGCAGAAATACTCGACCGGTGTATCCAGAGTGCCATGCTCCATCCAGGACTTTGCCGGACATTGTTCACAAAAGCCTTTTAAAAAACACTTAGCGCAGCGCCTGAGATATTCCGGATTAGCGGCTTTCATCTCTCTTATCTTAGGGAAAAAGAAATCTAGGGCACCCCTTAGGGAACCTTGCTTTAAATCATAAACAGTACTGGGATGCCTAAGCATCATACAAGGTTGAAAATAACCGTAGGCATCTACACAACCGCTGCCTATTCCTGCGCCGCAGGAAAATAATTTATCTCCGGATGGGCGCATAAACTTAGAGCAAAATTCTTTCATTTCTTTTATATACTTATCTTTTGAGCGTACAAGAAATTTCAGTCCTTCCTCAGGCGAAAGCCTGAGCTTTTTTATCAATTCATTCTTACGGCTGTCTCTACGGCAACGTAAATCAAAGAACATTGCAGATGAGAACGGCTGCTCCATCCAGGGAATAGTACCTGCCCATTTATCAAATTCGTCCGCTTCAACTTTATTGCTTGGTAAAAGCGCACCTTTAACAATAAAAGGAATCTTATGATTCAAAAGCAAATTAATACCCCGCATGGCGGCTTCAAATGAGCCAGGACTACGGGTCACTGATTCATACGAGTTTTTTTTCATTCCATATACGCTAATCTCTATCTTTTTAAAAGGCGGAATACGACTAAATAATCTTGCCAAATAGGGTGTAATTAAAGTAGCATTGCTGAAAATTACAACTTTTAAACCAAGTTTCCTGGCAAAGACATATAATTCTCCAAAATCTTTCCTTAAAAGAGGCTCGCCGCCGGTAAATCGCACAGTCATACACCCCAAAGAGGCGGCTTCAGTTAGAATGTTTTTTATCTGCCCTGTAGAAAGTTCTCTTCTTTTGGCATTTAGGTCATCGACGGGCAAATTTATGAAACAATGTATACAATTATTATTGCAGCGTTCAGTAAGCTCTATATCTAGCCGGCCCAAAAGTAAAGCGCCCTTTTTCCGGAAAAACGCATTATTTAAGGTTAGACTTGTAACATAAGAATCTTTCTGCATTATAACTTTCTCAATATATCTATAACTCCGCCGCTTTTGTCAAACCTAAGTACATAGCAAGGTGTCTCCTGCGCTATTTTATCCACTACCAACAATGTTTTTTCCCACCAGTCAACAGTGATAAACGGCCTGATTAAACACGACAAAATTCTTCCGATAATTTCTTTTTTTTCTTTTAATGGCAGGATAAGATTATTATCGGCTTTCTCCAAAAACAGAATCGCCCTTAAAGGAACGCAGCTTGCCGATACATCCGGGACATCTCCATGGCTCCAGGTGCCATAGATCTTAAAGCCTTCGGGTCCTCTTCTTATAATCACCCGATCGTCACAAAGGATCTCGGCCTTACCTTTAAACAGAGTAGCCATGGTGGATTTTCCTGCTTCGGAATGGCCGGCAAAAAGCAAACCATTGCCGTTAAAATTTACGCCGCAGGAATGCAGATAACACCCTTGCCTATCCGCAAGGATCCTGGCCAAAATAATCTGGTCGGACGGGAACAAGGTTAAAGAATGTGAATCCCCCTTAAGAAAAACCCTTTCTCCGTTATTGTAAATTCTTCCCCGAGTATGGCCGGAGTTAAATGCTGCAACGCGATGCAGGCCATTATCCCCTCGCGTAGGAGAAATCCCCAAATATACCCAAGAGCAGTTTTTTTTATATATTGCCCAGGGGGCATTACGGTAGAACTCTTTACCTAGGTCCTGCCTATTAAGGTCAGGAAGCGAAAAGTGGTGACTAATCGTAATAGTATCATCCCCCCGACCATCCACTTCAAAGAGTTTGAATTTAGGATGAAATGTATTATCTTTAATCGGTAAATCCGATTCAACCTGCACGGTTATACCCGCAATCTTAAAATAACGCCGGTGGTTTTTCTGCCAGCTTTTTTTAAATTCACGGTTTTCTCTGGCAACAGCGCACAAATATTCAACTTTACTATTAAAGTCTCCATGCTCTAAATAAGCGTACACAGGGCAAATCCGGCAATCATTACGCAAATCGCAAGAGCCGCAATTTTTTTTATATTCTTCTGTAGCCTTTACTTTCACAGCTAAAGAGGGGATAAAATTCTCCCAGCAATCTTTAAAACTACCCTTTATTAAATTATAGCGTAAATCAGGGTCTTTAATAAAACTGCAGAAAGTCATCTTGCCGTAAGGGTCAATGTGAAAATCACGCCTCACCGCTATGCAGGAAGAAAATAAATATTTGCCGTTCTCTCTCCTGTCGCATTGGCCATATTGTTCACTTGCTGACTCCTCATAGGATAAATCCGGTTTATCCAGCTCAACTACTTCTTTAGGCAACAGTCTCTGGCGCAATATTTCCTGATTCTTTTCAGCATTCCCGCAGGCAGACAAAAAAAGCCAGGCAGCTCCCACTCTATAATGCTTACTTAATGATCGAGCCAACTGAACCATATCCTTAAACTGATAATAATTATCCTTCATCGGAATTAACTGAACTATAAAACCAGCGCCTGCTTCTTTTAAGTATCGGAATCCACGCATGGTTGCCTCAAAAGAACCGGGATTACGGGTTATATGGTCATGCACATTTCTAGTTGCGCCGTAAAGCGCGACCATTTTCACCCCTTTTCTTGCCATAAGTTTTGCTATTTTAGAAGTAATTAAAGTGCCGTTGGTATTTATGGAATAAGAATTGAAATTACGGGTAAGACAATCAAAGATTTCAGGGAAATCCGGGCGCAGCATCGGCTCTCCGCCAGAAATAAGCCACCTGCGGCAGCCCATTTCCCTTGCTTCATCGCTAATCTTCCTTATCTTCGCGAAGGTAAGTTCTTCTTTTTTACGAGGCGAATCTGCCGGAACCCTTAACCAACAATGCAGGCAGTTATTATTGCAGCGATAAGTAAGATCAAGATTACCTTCTACAGGCAGGCGAGGTAAACTATTTACTTTTAATTCTTCTAGATATTCTTGCGCCATAATTATAGTTATCTGCGACAACCTAGAAAATCGAAAGATCCAGTAACCACAGAATAATTGGGGCTACGACATAGGACTATCGCTACAGGCAAAATCACACCTATCCGGTAACCAGGGCACATCGCTATACCAGCACCCGCCCTGAGTGCTCGAGGGCCCGCCTGTCCCCCCCCAGGGAACCAAGTTCTTGCATGCCTGCAACACCCCCTCCCCGGGTTTTCCCCTGGTTAAAATAATCAGCTTCGGCATACCCCATTTCTTTTTCTTCATTATCCACCTCTTCGAATATTATCTTCCTGACACCACTTTGTTTAATTTCAACTATTTTTCAAGAAAGTTTTTACGTAAGTTTTATAATCGCGTAACTTAAAACATATAGATGCTTTACAGCAATATTTCACTTACCCATCCTCGTAAAACCCTGTAAAATACATATGTTGTACCAACAACAACTAACTTACGGGGGGGTGACAAATGATGAACTCTTTTAACGTAAACATCGGTATTATAAACAGGTTCTGCGATAATTTTACAAGCGCTGTAATATTTCGTGACGGAATCCAAATGGAGCTATAAATCCTTGAACGCGGCACGAATAAATGTCCTGCGCAAACAAAGATCAACCGGTTTTACTAAAGACGGCGTGCTAACCATTGACGATACCGGGTCCATCAAACCGTACGCCAAGAAGGCTGGAGGCGTATCTTATCAGTACTGCCCTTCAGTAAAGCATGAAGCCTATTACAATGTAACGGTTGTCAACTGTTATGCCAATGCTACAAAGCATATCCCGCTAAACCTGCGCATCTATAAACCAGAAGCGGAATTTACTCCGCTAGGTAAAGATGAACCTGTTAAACTTATACTGCCATTATATGGCAAAACGAACGAGAATCAAAGAAATATCGAAATAGCGTAGTCTGAATTTTTAAATCGGGATCTCCGGCTGATAGACGACTCTATCAATTCCCAGTTTTAATAATTCCTTCTGTGGTGGTACACTTTGATTCCTATAAAACAGGGTATTCCCCTTTTTATATATAACTTGGGGAATATGTTTGCTTCTTAATTTAAGGCTGTATTTTTTGCATTCCTTTTGGCAAGAAGAAATTCGGCAGGAAAAACTCCGAGGATGACGAAAAGGATTGGCTGAACAAAGACGAGTAGTAGCGATGTATCCGTAAGGGACATATAGAGAAACGGATAAATCTCTTTTCGGAATTTTAAGCTTTATACCTTGAAGCAGATTGTCAATTTCAGCCCTTCTAGCGCGGTATCTGTTTAAAAAGCTTCGAATAATAGGAATATTTATATTTGCTTCTTTAAAATATGAAACCAGCGCATCAGGAGCCTTCTTAGATAAAACAATAAAATGCTGATTATTCATTTTATAAAATTTTCTTTTTCCCGGCTCTGATTTTATTAGTCTGAGTATCCGCGGATCGCGTTTCTGCTTAGTCAAAAGTCGGCCCATAACCGGAAGCAGATTGGGATATTTTTCACTTATCAAGTCCAGAACCCCGTAATCATTGATTACGACTTCGCACTTTATCATGTTATCCTGGAGCCAAAAAAACAATTTCTCCAAATTACCTAGGCCCAAGTTTGTAACATAGGGAGTAACTAACGAAAAACCTAATTTATTTTTACCGCAATAAGTAATAACTTTTTTTAACTCATATGCCGTAGGAATTAATTTTTCACAAAATTCATGTCCAAAATATATTCGGCTGTATTTTGGAGCTAGATATCTAAAATTCTTGATATTAGTTATAAATATAGCTTTCTCTATCATGATTTATTTTTTTTTATAAAAACGGAGGGGTAGTAACAGGAAAACCCGGAACATTTATTGCAATGATAAGTATGACCATACATCTCTTGGGCTTTCCGCATAAACGAGGCTCTGGTAATATTCCTTTCCTTATCTAGAATATTTAAGACCTTGCGAATAAATTGCGTCCCTTTAATTTTATTTTCTGTCGACATTCCTCTCTCAACTATTTTAAGTGCCGTGATTTTCATTCTATTGAAATCAAATATAGCACAAGCCCCACAGGCTATCTGGCCATACTTATCCAGGTTGGATTCCCTCTGTTCGAAAATTGGGCGCCTTGTAAATTTCTTGGTTTTAGTATCAAATATTCTTTCGCTATATTGCAATGAGCAGCCATGCCCTTCGTACTCTATGTCATAAGATGCGAAAAACTTCAGTTTCTTGCTTTTTACTCGGAGTTCTTGCGTGATATTACCAGTATCTCTAAGTCCATGGTAAAATGTACAAAAACCATCGACGTACTGACAAAACGAATTAAGAATAAAAACTTCCAGGTCAATATTAAATGAGTTTTTTTCTGAGATATCTCCTA
>JBFZAU010000143.1:0-15113 GCA_041308825.1 Candidatus Omnitrophota bacterium | reverse complement strand
TGGAGCTGGCGATTGCCGGCAATATTATAGATTTCGGCGTTAAGAACAATTTAAATGTGAAAGCGGAATTAAAGAAGATTCTTGCGCAGGAAGGCAAAAGTATCCGGCCAAAATTCCTCTTCCATTATGTGGAATTTAAGCGGGCCTTAAGCAAGGCTAAGAATATTCTCTATCTGGCTGACAATGCCGGAGAGGTTGTTTTCGACCGGATTTTAATCGAAGCGATTAACCGCAGGTATCCGGATAAAAAGATTGTTTACGCGGTCAAGGCAGGGCCGATTATCAACGACGCTTTGGCGGAAGATGCCAGGGCCTGCGGAATTGATAAGGTGGCGCGGGTGATCTCTAACGGGACCCAAGCGCCGGGCACCATTCTTGCTTTATGCAGCAAAGAGTTTAAGCGGATTTATAAAAACGCAGAATTGATAATCAGTAAGGGCCAGGGTAATTTTGAGTCTTTATCGAGCGTAAAAAGGCCTGTCTTCTTCTTGTTTATGGTTAAATGCCCGGTAGTAGCTAAGGAAACCCGCTCTAAACTGGGAGATACAGTTTTATTATACAATTTGAAGAAAAATGGGAATTTTAGAAATTAAAAAATACCCGGATAGTATCCTTCGGGAGAAGTCGCTGGCGGTAAATGAAATTACCGCCCGGGAAACCAGGATTTTTGAGGAGATGTTGGTTACTATGTATCAATTTGCGGGTATCGGTTTAGCCGCTCCGCAAATCGGGATTTTAAAGAATCTGGTAGTAGCGGATATCGGGGAAGGTCCGGTCAGACTGGCTAACCCGGTAATTTTGGAAGCAAAGGGGAAGGAAAAGATCGAAGAAGGCTGCTTGAGCATACCCGGCATAAGCGTTATTATAAACAGGCCGCGTAAGATTATTGTCAGCGGTTTAAATGAAGAGGGAAAAACCATTGAGTTTAAAGCGCAAGGTCTCTTAGCCAGGGTCTTGCAACATGAAATAGACCATTTGAACGGCAAATTAATTATCGATTATTTGAGCCTGTTAGAAAAATTTAAATTTAAGCTTCATCTAAGGCAAAAAGGCGGGCAACCCGCCGCTTTTTGAATTTAGGTGTCTTGCAAAAGGCAAGAGTAGGCAGATAAACCCGGTAGTCAAAGGCGGTTAAGATAAATGCAGCTAAAAGTTATTTTTGATAAAGTGGCGTTAAATAAAAATATTCATACCGGTTGGGGTGTTTCATTTCTGGCTGATGGGAGAATTTTATTTGATACCGGAGAAAAGGGGGAATGGCTGTTGGGTAACCTGAGTGCCTTGGGGGTAGCGGTAGATAAAATTGAAGCCGTGGTGATCTCTCATGATCATTGGGATCATTGGGGAGGCTTATGGGAATTATTAAAGGTTAGGCCTGGATTAAAGGTATATACCTGTTTTGGTTTTAGCCAAGAATTTATAGAGAAGGCCAATGCCTCTCGTGCGGAATTGATCGAAGCCGACCGGGTTACGCAGATCGGCCGGGGTATTTACACGACGGGAGAAATCTCCGGCGTTTATCATGGTCGAGATATGGCTGAGCAGGCAATCGTGCTGAAAACAGAAAATGGCCTGACGGTAATTACCGGATGCGCGCACCCGGGAATTCTCAAAGTAGTTGAGCAGGTAAAGGTAAAGTTTCCCGGGGACTCTCTTTACCTGGTACTGGGCGGTTTTCATTTAATGGAGTCAGATGGGCGGTCAATAGAAATCGTTGTCCAGGGGTTTAAAAAAATGGGAGTCATAAAAGCCGGGCCGACGCATTGTTCCGGGGATGCGGCGCAGGAGGTTTTTAGAAAAGTTTACGGAGATAATTTTGTTACGGTTAAAGCAGGCCAGACAATAGAAGTTTGATGATCCGGCGGCCGGAAAGAATTAAATATTTATAAGAAATCAAGCTTGTTAAATGCCCCCAGGTGTGTTACAAAAAGAATGGCGCAGGGGTGCTTGAAACGGAGCGCCTGCAGTCAATGCCCGGTTAACCCCTGAATGAGGCAAAAGCCACACGAAGATGAATTTTAAACAAATCGATGAAGCAAGGAAAATCCTGGGCTTAGAGGAAGAAGCCAGCATGGAAGAGATCAAAGATGCTTTCAGGGAGCTGGCCCTTAAATATCATCCTGACCGATGTAAAGAGAAGGATAAGCACCGCTGCGAGGAGATATTTAAAAAAATAAATCACGCTAAAGACATCATCGGGAGCTATTGCGCAAATTACCGGTATTCTTTTAAAGAAAAAGAGGTCAAGAAAAACAGTATGTCGAAAGAGGAATACGCACATCTGAAGAGATTTTTTGACGGTTGGTTTGGGGATTTGGGGTTATGAGCGTTTTTGATGCTTATTCCGAAAAATATGATACCTGGTATGATGCTCACCAAGCGGCGTTTCTTTCCGAAGTAGCCGCGGCCAGGAAGTTTATGCCGAAGAATAAGTACGGGCTTGAAATAGGAGTGGGGACCGGCAGGTTCGCGGCAGCGCTGGGCATCTCCGTTGGCATTGATCCCTCCCCTGTGATGCTCAAGCAGGCAGAGAAACGCGGGGTAGGCATACAGCGGGGGAAAGGGGAGGACCTGCCTTTTCCAGCGAAAAGTTTTGATTACGTAGCGATTTTTATTACCTTGTGTTTTGTAACTAACCCCCTGCAAGTTTTAAAAGAAGCGGCCAGGGTTCTCAAGCAGCGAGGGCGGATTATTATCGGCATTATAGATAAGAGGAGTTTTTTGGGTAAATTGTATAGCGCAAAAAAGAGCGTATTTTATAAAAGCGCTTATTTTTTCAGCATTCCTGAAATAACCGATTTGTTAAAAGAATCCGGCTTTCGACAGTTTTCTTACTATCAAACAATAACGCAGTTGCCGGAGAAAATGCAGGTTCCAGAAAGGCCGACTAAGGGGTTTGGTAAAGGAGGCTTTGTAGTGATCTCGGGCACAAAATGCAGAAAGGGAAGTTAAATGAAAATAGGGATCATTATTTCGACTAATGACGCCGAAACCTGCTGGAATGCGCTACGTTATGCTAATTTTGCCATTGCTCAAAAGGATGAGGTTAAAATTTTCTTTATGGGGAAGGGCGTTGAATATCAGAAGGCAAGCACGGATAAATTTAATACTTTAGAGCAAGCAGATAAAGTCATGCAGAGTGGCGGTAAGCTATACGCCTGCGGCAGCTGCATTAAAAGCCGGGAGCAGGAGGGGTCAGATCTGTGCCCGATTTCAACCATGAAGGATATGTACGAAATTATTCAGGCCAGCGATAAGGTGGTCACTTTTTAGATGCAGAAGATAGTTAATGGGTTTTTAATCACTTTTTCTTTTATCCACAGGATTTGCCCGCTTTGCGTGATTTCCCGTAGATTCCCTCATTCCCGCTTTGCCGCAATAGTTTCCCGCTGGAGCAGAGTTTGCCCATGTTGTAATATATATTTTATTGCTAAAAAAAGAAAGCTTCTTTGATTTGAATTGATGTATTGTAATGGATGGACAGTTATGGTACAATCCAAAATACATCAAAAAGGAGGTTTTTAATGAAACGTTTATTTTTAAGTTTGTTTGTTGTGGTCTGTTTAACCGTGTTTACCACCTCGCTATTTGCCGGTGGAGATAAGGTGCGCGGTGAAAATGGCGAGGGGGAAGTAAACCAGGTTAATTTTAATGCCCAGGGAAATCAGAATTAGTTTGCGTAGATAAAATATGTTTACTATAAAAGCCCTGCGAATTTACTCGCAGGGCTTTTATGTTTATTCAAGAGCCGATGGTAATGGTTTTTTCTTGTTTAAGCCTGTAAATTAGCTATAATACATAATTGTAAATATAAAGTAAAACACCCGTCGTTCTATGCAAGATGGCCCATACTTTTAGTTAAGAGGAAGGGATCGCAGATGATGAAAAAATTGATCTTCCTTTTTTCTTTCAGCCTCATAATACTCTTAATCAGCTTAGCACAAGCAGAAGAAGTAGAACTAACCAGCGCCTCCGGTGAAGTGGAGGTTTTACTTTCCGGAGAGAGCAGCTATACTTCGGCAGAGGAAGGAATGAAGCTTGAAGCCGGGGATGCGATTCGTACACCTAGCGGTGCGAGCGCCGAAATTTCTTTTAATCAAGATAATACTAATCTTGTACGTTTAAGTGAAAATACCCAGGCGCGGGTTCTGCTTGAAAATGAAGAAAAAATCTATATGGCTTCAGGAGAGGCCTTTGCTTCGGTTGGCAATCTGAGCGGAGGGCCTTTTGAGATTCGTACACCTACTGCCGTGTCGGGGGCCAGGGGCACTGATTGGGTAACTTCGGTAACTTCCGAAGGCACCGAGGTTGAAGCCATTGACAGCCAGCCTTATGTGCGGCATATGGAATCTAACGGTAGCTTTTCCCGCCAGATTACCGTGATCAACCCCGGCCAAATGACTACTGTACAAAAATTTAAGCCGCCGGCCATTCCCCGCCAGATCCCTCAAGCGCGTCGGGAAAAATGGCAGGCTTTAAAACAGGATGTCCGTAAGCGCGCAGTTGAGGCCGTGCAAAAAAAACGGGAGCGCCCGGCTTTTAACCGTCAGGAATTTTTGGAGAGAAAAATGACAGGTAGAGGCCCGGGAGATTATCAAGGTGCTCCGGGCAACAGGCCGTTGCGCAGCGGACAGGGGTTTGGCCAGGATGGCCAGTTTAAGTTAAAGGATAAAGGAACAAAGCCTCCTCAAGGGGAAGGCCCGCAAGGCCAGGAGAGAAGACTAGGGACTCCTTATAAAAATCAACCCCGCGGACCGGAAAGGGAAACCATGCGTCCAAATGTCCAAGGGCAAGGCCCAGAAAGAAAACCAGGTGTCCCTTACGTTAATCAAGGGCAGGGGCAGGATAGGCGTATTGCCCCGTCCCAGGCTAAACCAAACCAGATCCCGGATAAAAAAATAAGCCCTGCTCAAGGTAATCGCGGGCCCGGCAAGCTACCAGGCCAGGGTTCAGCGGGTAGCAAGGGGCCTGGTTCCGGCGCACCGAAAGGCCAAGGGGCCCGGCCGGTAAGAAAGGCTAACTGAGTTATGCCCCCTTCTTTTACTTTTGATAAAAGTATTTCCCCTGATATAAAAAAAATCAATCTATTCCTTAAATCAATCGCCAAAAAAATTCTTGTTTTGACTAAATCCCAGGAGGAAGCGTTCCGGATCAGGTTAGTTTTGGAGGAGGCCTTGACCAATGCTCTGCGTCACGGCAATATATTTAATCCTCGACTTAAAATCCGCGTACGTATCAAACTTACTCCCAGAAAAGCGATTTTGGATATATGCGATCAGGGTAAAGGGTTTGATTACCGTCACCTGCCTGATCCTACGGCCAAGGACAGGTTGTCTGAGCCTTCCGGCAGAGGAGTTTTTCTCATGCGTAAATTGATGGATAAAGTAGAATTTTATCAGCGCGGCAGGGGAGTGAAAATGGAGAGGTGTTTTGTCCGTCGATGAAAAGATCACTGCCTTATTTTTTAGTTATTTTCTGGCTTATTTTTGTTGTGTTCTGTGTATGCGCCGGGATCTTTGAACCGCAAGAAATGCTGGCGTATGACTTTCTCCTGCGCCATCGTCCCACCCAGGAGGTTAGTCCGGAGATTGTAATTATTGAGATATCCGATGACACTTTAAAAGGCCTGGGCCGTTGGCCGATACCCCGGGATTACCATGCCGATTTAATCGGCGCTTTAAGTAAAAATGGATGCCGTTTAATTGTTTTCGATATTCTTTTTAGTGAATCTTCAGCTCAGGATGCCCGTTTAGCACAAGCGATGAAAGATGCAAGCCGGGTATATTTACCTTTCGCTTTTAGATTAGAGCATCAGCAGGGTGAGATTTTAGCGCCGGAGGTTTTGGGTGGGGTAGCCGACACTCTCAAGGGTGCGGTTGCCGGCCTGGGGCACATCAATATTTTTGTGGAGGCTGATGGAAAGGTCCGGCGCCTGCCCTTCTGGGTAAAGCGGGATAAAAAACTCTGGCCGGCTTTGGGCTTTGTTGTCGCGTCGCATTATTTAGGGAAGGAGCCTTCCGAGATAGCGGTGCCTTTTGATCCTGGTGCAGGGGTATGGGTAAATTATCCCGGGGCCTGGCTGGCGGCTTTTCGGCATTTTTCTTATTTGGATATTTTGCAGTCTGCCGCCGCAGCTGAGAAAGGTGAGGTTCCGCGGTTAGATTTAAATCTCTTGCGGGACAAAATTTGTTTTATCGGCTTGACCGCTGCCGGGACATCTGATTTCCGGGCTAACCCGATTGATCCTGTATATCCGATGGTCGGCACGCAAGCCAGTATTTGCAACAGTATTTTACAGGGCGCTTACATCAGCCGGCTGGGGCAGATGTGGCGGGCACTAATCAATTTATTAATTTTCTTTATCGGGCTCTGGCTGGTATTAAAATTAGCCCCGCTTGCAGCTTTCGCCTACTCCATTTTACTGGCAGTGTTGTATATTGCCGCCGCCCAATTGATTTTTAATATTCAAGGCGTATTTTACGATATTTTCCTGCCGGTTTTGAGTTTAATCTTTGTTTATGCGGTGGTCTTGCTGATTAAATTTTTCCGGGAGGCTCAAGCCCGGAGGTTAATGGAAAAAGAGTTAGAGATTGCTGCGCAGATTCAGCATAATTTCCTTCCCGGGGATTTACGGAATATCGGAGATCTTAAACTACGCTTATTTTTACAGCCGGCAAAATTCGTCGGCGGTGATTTTTATGATATCCTTATGCTGGATGAACACCGCCTGGGGGTTTTTATCGCCGATGTCAGCGGTAAAGGTATCGCGGCGGCTCTGATCATGGCTAAGGCTATTTCGCTGCTCAGGATTTTGGCCAGGGATGTTCTCGATCCCGGAAAGCTTTTATCGGTTTTAAGCAGCCATTTAAAACCGGATCTGGATAGCCGCTTTATTACCGGCCAATACCTGATTATTGACCTGCGGGATTATTCATTTTTAGGTGCCAGTGCCGGGCATTCTGCGCTTATTTTTTTAAGCCAGGTAAATAGCCGGCTGCAGGAGATTGTACCTGCCTCTGGGCCACCCCTGGGGTTGGTCGATAATTTTGCTTATACCGTGGTTAAAGGGCAATTCTCTCCCGGAGATAGAATATTCATGTATACTGACGGCTGGACAGAGGCCCGCGATATCAAGGGCAGGGAATTCGGGCTAGAGCGTCTTAAAAGTATTTTAAGCCAAGAGGCGAATCAAGGGATTGATCAGCTGTTGGCAAAGTTAAAACAGGCATACGATGTATATCGGGGGAAAGCATTGCAGCATGACGATTTGACCGCGGTGATCCTGGAGCGTAAATAAGAAAGGAGCAAGGCCATGGCTTTAAAGATCAGTATAATGTCTAAAGATGATGGAGTAATTATTTTGTGCCCGATCGGTTCTTTGGATACCGAAACTCACCTGGAGCTAGAAACCAGAGGGGCTAAGGAATTGGATAAAAGGCCAAAAGGGATGATCCTTGATTTTAAATCATTGGATTATATTAGTAGTATGGGGATTAGTGCGCTGTTAAAATTACAAAAACAAGCTGATGTGCGGGGGGTAAGTTTTGTGATTACCAATATCCCGCCCCAGATCGATGAGGTATTTAAAATCGTTAAGGCTTTGCCGGAAGAAAGCATCTTTTCCAGTATGGAGGAGGCGGATCGCTATCTGCTGGGTATTCAGAAGAAGATTAAGGAGAATCAGCCCTGAGAGTTTTGATAATTTTAAGGAAGGTTTGTATTGAGGGCCAGCTATCATAGCCTTGGAGATTTTATCTAATCCATTTTCCGGATGAAGGCATTGCCGCACTAAAAATTGTATTTTTGGGCTGTTGGGTAAAACAAGCAAAAGCGATTAAAACTACGGTCAGCGGGTTTGGCCGTATTTTTTTATTGACAAAGCTGCGGGAAATGATAAACTTGTTATGAACATTGGTTCATAACTATTAAAGGTTTCTATGCGCCCTAAAAAAACCAGATGGGTTAAGTGTGTTCCGGGTGAGCGGTGTTTTAAGCCACGGTGTAAGCCGCTGAGCAGATTAGAGGGGGTTTACTTGACTCTCGATGAGTTTGAGTCGGTGCGCCTGGCCTGTTTGGAAAAAATGAAGCAAATTGATGCCGCCAAACTGATGCGGATATCCCGGCCGACATTCTCGCGGATTTTAACCTCAGCCCAGAGCAAGATCGCCGACGGATTAGTAAATATTAAAGCCATTCGTATTGAAGGCGGATGCTGTAAAATTAAACAAAAAAGGAGCTGATATGGAAAAAGGAAAGGTGTCATTTCTGGGGAAGTTTAAAAAGTTTTTTGCGCAGAAATTTGAAGCAATGGACCAGAAGATGGAAGAAAAGGCTAAAAGCAGGTCGTGCTGCTGTAAACCTTCTAATGGGGAAGATAAAAAATGCTGCAGTTAATCGTTGACTGGTTTGTTTACGGGGTTTTAAAGTTGCCGGGCGGTTCCAGGTCGGCCGGGGTGCTCAATTTTTTTATCTACGATTCATTAAAGATTATTCTTCTGCTGTTGGTAATGATCACAACCATCGCTTTTTTAAGGACATTTATCCCCGCGCAAAAAATTCGGCAATGGTTAAACAAAAGCGGAGGCTTTGGCAATTTGTGCGCTGCTTTGTTCGGGGCGGTTACGCCTTTTTGTTCATGTTCTTCGATTCCGATTTTTTTCAGTTTTTTGGAGGCCCGAATTCCACTAGGAATAGCTTTTTCCTTCCTGATTACCTCGCCGATCATTAATGAATATTTAGTAGTGTTGATGTTTGGTTTTTTCGGCTGGAAGATCGCTCTCGCCTATGTCGTAAGCGGTATTGTGATAGGTGTAGCCACCGGTTTAATCTTAGGCAGGATGCGCCTCGAGGAGTTATTGGTTAAAGATATGATTAAACCTGACGCGGATGTTTTTACCGCAGCAAAGACTTATCGCGGGTTTAAATCCAGGTTGGGCTTTGGAATTGGCGAGGCGTTCTCAATCGTGAAAAAGCTGTGGGTGTGGATCCTGGTTGGCGTAGGTATCGGGGCAGTAATCCATAACTTTATACCCCAGGAAGCGGTGCAGGGGATCGTTGGCCGTGCCGGATTTTTTTCTGTTCCGATCGCGGTCCTTTTAGGGGTGCCGCTTTACGGAAGTTGCGCGGCGATTTTACCGGTAGCGATTGTATTATTCCAGAAAGGGTTCCCTTTAGGCACGGCTTTGGCTTTTATGATGGCGGTTTCGGCTTTGAGCCTGCCGGAGGCGATCATGCTGCGCCGGGCAATGAAGTTAAAGCTGATTGTAATTTTTTTCGGGATTACTACCTTAACGATTATTTTTACCGGGTACCTGTTTAATTTTATCCCAAGGATGTTGTATAGATGAAGATTATAATTTTAGGTTCAGGTTGTGCCCGTGTTCCGGAGCCGTTGATATGGGGAAACTTTCAGATAGGGTGGTATGCAAGATAGTAAAATGCGGTCAGGCAATTTGAATATTATGCTCGGATGGCCACCGGGATCATTTTTGTTCTGGCGGGGTTATATTACACCGGGATTTATATCTTGAGATTATTTTAGCCGGAGGTTGGATGGAAAAGATTATTCATGAAGAAAGGCATTTAGGGGTTTTTGAGAAGTATCTCACCTTGTGGGTTTTTATCTGTATCGGTTTAGGGGTTTTGACCGGGAAAGTTGCTCCGCAGGCAGCCAGGCTGCTTGACGGTATGGCGATTTATGTAAACGGGGCCCCGGTAGTTTCAATCCCGATTGCCATCTGTCTGTTTTTCATGATGTACCCGATTATGGTTAAGATTGATTTTACCGAAGTGATTAAGGCAGGCAAATCCCCAAAACCGGTAGGCTTGACGCTTTTTGTGAATTGGGCAATCAAGCCTTTTACGATGTATGCTATAGCTTATATTTTTCTGGGAATTTTGTTCAAAGGGCTGATTGGTGCGGAAGCGGTGGATTTTATTAAGCTTCCTCCCGGGGCTGATTGGTTGTTGGGTTCGATCCATGGTTCGGCAACGGTGGTAATGCATGAAGGTTTAAAGATGCTTCAGGTGCCGCTGTGGCGCAGTTATTTTGCCGGATGTATTCTATTGGGGATTGCTCCCTGTACTGCCATGGTTTTGGTTTGGGGATTTCTGGCCAAAGGAAATGACGGCCACACCCTGGTAATGGTGGCAATTAATTCATTAACCATGCTTTTGCTTTATGGGGTTTTAGGGGGATTTCTTTTGGGGGTCGGGAGGACGCCGGTTCCCTGGCAGGCGTTATTATTATCCATTGTTATTTATGTGGCCTTGCCTCTTATCGCAGGGTACTTTTCGCGAAAATGGATTGTAGCGCTAAAAGGCATCGAATGGTTTAATCAGAAATTCCTGCATATATTGAGCCCGGTTTCCATTATTGCGCTCCTGTTTACCCTAGTGCTCTTGTTTTCTTTTAAGGGAGAAATTATTCTTGGGCAGCCTTTAACTATCCTTTGGATAGCGGTTCCGCTTTTTATCCAGACTTGTTTAATATTTATAGTCACCTATTGGCTGGCTAAAAAATTAAAGTTAAAATATGAGGATGCGGCTCCTTCAGCGATGGTGGGGGCAAGTAATCATTTTGAGGTGGCGATTGCTACCGCAACCATGCTGTTCGGTATTTCTTCAGGAGCGGCGTTGGCGACCGTGGTCGGGGTATTGATTGAGGTACCGGTAATGCTGATGCTGGTCAGGATTTGTTTAAAAACCCAAAATTGGTTCAAGGCTAAAGGCAGTCATGGATAAGAAAAAAGTTTTATTTGTTTGTGTGCATAATTCCGCCCGTTCCCAGATGGCGGAAGCTTTTTTAAAACAATTGGCCGGGGAGAGATTTGAGATGGAAAGCGCCGGCCTTGAGCCGGGCAAATTGAATCCCATCGTGGTCGAAGCGATGAAAGAAGTCGGTATTGATATCTCACAGAATAAAACCAAGAGCGCTTTTGATTTTTACAAACAAGGTAAGCAGTACGATTATGTAATTACTGTTTGTGATGAATCTCGAGGACAGGCTTGTCCGGTATTCCCGGGCAAAGGAGAGCGCCTGCATTGGGGTTTTGATGACCCTGCGGCCTTTAGCGGCAGCAAGGATGAAAAGTTAGTTCAAACCCGCCAGGTCAGGGATAAGATTAAAGCCAGGATTATAGAGTGGCTTAAGGATAAAGAATTCTTATGAAAAAAATGGCTTGACAAATATATTTTTTTACTCTATTATTGGCATATGCTAAAAAATAAAGTTAGCCTGCCTGGCCGTCCAAGAATTTATCGATGCGTTAGGAGGGAGCCCCGGGTGCGGTATTTTAAGCCGCAAGGGGTTTCTTTAATTGCTTTACATGAAATTTTTCTGACCGTGGATGAATGCGAGGCCTTATGTTTTGCTGACCGCCAGGGTATGTATCAGGCGCAGGCCGCCAAAAGAATGGGGATTTCCCGCCAGACCTTCGGTAATATTATCGAATCTGCCCGTAAAAAAACCGCTGAGGCAATCCTCTGCGGAAAGGCCTTGCGTATCGGGGGAGGCACTTATACGGTAAACAAGTTTAGGAAACAAAATAATAAGCATGCGTAAAGAGAAGGCTAAAAATCATTTTCTCGGCAAAAACGAATGCGTCAGGCTTAATTGCGGCCAATCCGTGATCAAGGCCTACTATGATAAATTTGAAGCTCTACCTGATGAAGTGGCGCTTTTTGCGGCCTTTGGCGCAGGTAGAGCACCGCAAGGAGAATGCGGTGCCTATTATGCCGCGCGGCATTTATTATCTAAAAAGCATACCCATAAAATCGGCCAATCCGCTCAGGATTTTATAAATTTCGCCGGTTCTATGAAATGTAAAGATATACGTAAGTTGCGCAAGGTTACTTGTTTAGAGTGCGTGGAAAAAGCCGTTGACCTTTTGGAAGGAGAAAATGATGATTGATAAAATTATCGCTTTTGCTTTAAGAAAGCCTAAGTTGGTATTTTTAGTTACTGGAGTTGCGGTTTTGCTCTCCCTGTTTGCGTTTATCCGGGTGAAAGTTGATACCGATCCGGAAAATATGCTGCCGGAAAAAGAGTTTGTGCGCGTTTTTAATCATGAGGTAAAAAAAGAATTTACCATTTATGATTATATTGTTTTAGGGGTGGTCAATGAAAAGGACGCCGAAGGGGTTTTTAATCCGGATACCCTGGAAAAGATATATCAGATCACTGATGAAGTTAAAAATATCCCGGGAGTAATTGCTTATGAATTAATGAGTTTAGCGAATAAGGATGATATTGAGCAGGCCGGCCCCGGGACGATTAGTTTCCGCTGGCTAATGGGTAATCCCCCTTATACCCAGGCCGATGCTTTGCGGATTAAAACCCGGGCGCTGGAAAATCCTTTATTCTACGATACGCTTATTTCCCGGGATGCCAAGGCGCTTTGTATTTATGTGCCGATTGAGCAAAAAAACCTTAGTTATCAGGTTTCTAAATCTATCCAAAAGATCCTCAAAAATTATCCCGGAACGGAGCAATATTATTTAACCGGCCTGCCATTAGCCGAAGATGCTTTCGGTGTAGAGATGTTTTGGCAGATGGGGATTTCTGCGCCTTTGGCGGTATTGGTAATTTTTTTACTGATGCTGTGGTTTTTCAGGCATGTGGCTTTGGTATTTATGCCGCTGGCGATGTCGGTAGTGGTAGTGATTATTACGATGGGGCTTTTGGTGGGTTTGGGTTTTCCGATCCACATTATGAGTTCAATGATCCCGATTTTTCTTTTGCCGATTGCAGTGCTGGATTCCATCCATATTTTAAATGAATTTTTTGAAAAATACCGCTCTTTTAAGGATAAAAACAAAACGATTACCTTTGTTTTAAATGAATTATACCGGCCCAATCTTTTTACTTCTCTGACCACCGCGGCCGGATTTTTTTCTTTATCCTTCGCCCCCATCCCACCGGTACAGGTTTTCGGGATTGCCGTAGCATTCGGGGTAATTTTGGCCTGGATATTGACCGTACTGTTGATTCCGGCTTATATTGCCCTGCTTGATGAAAAGAAAATGGGAGATTTTGGGATTCATGAAGATGATTTGGCGCAGGGCCCATTGAGCCGCGCGCTTTTTGCCTGGGGGAGATTTACCGTTAAACGCTGGAAGATGATTTTGTTGGGGACGGCAGCGCTTGTGGCGCTTTCTATTTATGGTATTACCCATATACAGATCAACGATAACCCGACCAAGTGGTTTAATAAAAAACACCCTATTCGCATTGCGGATAAAGTTCTCAATGCGCATTTTGGCGGCACTTATAGTGCGTATTTAGTCTTGGAAGCCGAAGATAAGCAAGCGCAGGTATTTTTGGAACCGCAAATGTTGCGCTATATCGATGCCATGCAAGTTTATTTGCAAACACAGGGCAAGGTCGGTAAATCCACCTCTTTAGCCGATATTACCAAGAAGATTTACTATGAGCTTTTAGGCGGGGATAAAAAGGATAATATTATTCCGGCTACCCCGCAGGCAGTCGCCCAGGCGTTGATTACATTTGAAAATTCGCATAAGCCGGATGATTTGTGGCATTTTGTCAATCCGGGTTATTCCAAGGTTAACCTCTGGTTGCAGTTGACCTCCGGGGATAACCGGGATATGGCTGCGGTGGTCAAACAGGTGGATGCCTATTTTAAAAATAATCCTGCGCCGTTTTCGGTCGCTTATCATTGGGCTGGCCTTACTTATATCAATATGGTTTGGCAGGATAAGATGGTCGGAGGGATGCTGGTGAATTTCTTAGGTAGTTTTATTATTGTTTTGTTTATGATGACCGTTTTGTTTAAGTCTCCGGTGACTGGACTTGTATCGATGCTACCGCTGACGATTACGATTCTGGTTATTTACAGTTCTTTAGGTTTTACCGGTAAAGAATATGATATGCCGGTAGCGGTATTATCGGCATTGACCTTGGGGCTGGCGGTAGATTTTGCCATTCATTTTATTGAACGGGCGCGCATGCTTTATGCGCAGAATTTCAGCTGGCCGCAAACCGTTCAGGGGATGTTTGGGGCTCCGGCCAGGGCCTTGATTAAAAATGCGCTGGTTATTTCTGTGGGCTTTTTACCGCTTTTTGCCTCGCCGCTAGTACCGTATAACACCGTCGGTTTTTTTATGTTCATGATCATGCTCGTAGCTTCGGTGGTGACATTAATGGTGCTGCCGGCGCTGATTACGGGTTTCCCCTGGCTGGTTTTTGATCAGTCTAAGGTTAAGGCGGTTTGTTCATGCGGCAAATGCGTTTTGATGTCAGTGATCATCGCCTCGACGGTTGCCTATATACTTTTAGGATATGAATTGGCGCGCCTGAATTTAACCACGGTGATTTGCGTAGCGATTATCGTAATTTTATCCGGAACCTGTGCAGTTATTTCCCGGCAAAAAATTTGTAAAAAAGGAGAATAAAGATGAAGAAAATCACCGTTTTTTTAGCGCTACTGCTATTTGCCGGCAATGCCATCGCCCAAGATTTAACGGTTGAAGAGATAGTTTCTAAAGCTAACAGCCGCTCATATTATCAGGGCAAAGACGGCCGCGCCCGCGCCAATATGGTGGTTACCGATGCACAGGGGCGCACCCGTGTGCGCCAGTTAACGATTTTAAAGTTGAATATTCAAGATGGCGGGGATCAGAAATACTATGTTTATTTCCACAAGCCTAATGACGTAAAAGGAATGAGCTATATTGTTTGGAAACATCTAGGTAAAGACGATGACCGCTGGTTGTATTTACCGGCAATGGATTTGGTTCGCCGGATTGCCGCATCGGATAAGCGTTCGAGTTTTGCCGGGACCACTTTTTTGTATGAGGATATCTCCGGCAGGTCAATTGACTTGGATCTTCATGAGCTGCTTGGCGGTGATGGTGCATTCTATACCCTTAAAAATACGCCTAAGGATGCCGCGGCCGTTGAATTCTCCTATTATACGGTGCAGATAGATAAAAATAACTTTGTTCCGATGAAAGCAGAGTATTTTGATAAATCCGCAAAGCTTTACCGGATTATCGAAGCTTTGGAGGTTAAGGAGATACAGGGGTATCCGACGGTTACCAAAATGAAGGCTACGGATTTAAATGCCAATTCTAATACCGTTACGGAGTTC
>JBFZAU010000142.1:0-8850 GCA_041308825.1 Candidatus Omnitrophota bacterium | reverse complement strand
TTAAGGCAGGCAAATGGTTCTATAAAAAACTTTTGCCAGCCAATTTGCAATCTCCTCATGCGGGTTTATTGCCGTCTGGATTTAGCGCTGAGCATTTGGGTCCAAATGATTTTTATTATTGGGATGATTTTTGGGCTGTTGCGGGATTAAAAGCAGCGGCTTTTTTGTCTAGTGCTTATAAAGATAATGATCAGGCTGCTGTTTTTGAAAATAAAGCCGATGCGTTGTTGGAGAGCATTAATCAAATTTTAAAGAAAGTGCACGCTCGTTTAGAAAGGCTCGCGATGCCAGCCTCTCCTTACCGTCGATTAGATTCGGGGGCAATCGGTTCTTTGGCTGCCAGTTATCCGCTGCGAATTTTCGCACAAGACGATCCGAGGATTTTAGACACAGCTGGTTTTTTAATGAAAAATTGCTTAGTGCATGGCGGATTTTTCCATGACATGACCCATTCGGGGATTAACCCTTATCTTACGTTACATTTGTCGCAAGTGCTCTTGCGCGCAGGTGACCCCGGGTATTTTGGGTTGATGACAGCAGTGGCTAGGCTGGCTTCACCGACAGGTCAATGGCCGGAGTCAGTGCATCCCCGCACGGGCGGCGGCTGCATGGGTGACGGGCAGCATGTCTGGGCCGCGGCGGAATGGGTTTTGATGATAAGAAATTGTTTTGTGCGCGAAGAAGGCGATCGATTGATTTTATGTTCGGGAATTCCGCCGATCTGGCTGGAGAAAAAGCAAACAATTTCGTTTGGCCCTGCGCCGACAAGTTTTGGGGATATCCAAATTTCCCTAAAACCCCAAGGGCAAAATGTCCTTGTTGAATGGCACGGACTTTGGTTTGCGGAAGAACCGCTAATTGATATTCAATTACAGGGTTTTAGAAATATCAGAGCCTCTCCCGCGACGAATTCTCTTGAATTGAAATATGGGGTGGATAAATGACAGCAGCCTTGACAGGCAGATTTATAGATTTTATCAAATTGAACTCCTGGGAAAAAATTTACCCCGAAGAGATTGAGGAATTTTATACCAAAGTTGCTCCGGTCAAAGAGATGTGCGTCTTTACGGTCTCTGGAATGAATGGCGCAAAGGGATCGTAAGTTCTTTGGGCTATTGTTCGGCCGGATCTTGATACTTTCAGGGAATTCAGCGAAGTAAATCTACGCTCCGTAATTAAGGAGAGGTTTGATAATGCCTCGGAATCGATCCCTATTTATAAAAGACTGAAAGGTTTTACTGTTACGCTTGATGATCTACCGCACAATCTGTTCGGTAAGTTGGAAAGATATGCGGTTAAGGAGATATATGAATCCCGTGTGATTGCGGGGATCGAAGGCGCTCTTCCGGTCTCGGGAGAACTTTTGGCAGATGATCTGCTGCTGATAGAATCCGAGATGGGCATAAAAATTCTGAAATGTTTAAAAGAGCAGGGTGGCATCGGAAGACCGATAATACTCGAGGATTCTTTAGAGCTTGACCTCGGCATAGATTCATTAGGTAGGCTAGAGCTTGCTTCGCGCCTTGAGTCAGCTTTTAGCTCCCGGATAAAGTACAAGGCAGTCTCCGGGGCTTTTAGCGTAAAAGAGCTTATTCTGGGGATAGCGGATGCCTTAAGAGGAGTTAAGGATATCCCCCCGGAAGACCCCGGGATATCTTTGGGGTACGGCTACTGGAAAGAACATTTGCGGGTACTGCCGAAAAAAGAAAATCTGGAAATGCTCGAATTGAGTACCGGTTTTTTTGCCTGGCTGTTTCGATTTACCTTAACCGCCGTAGATTGCTTGATTTTTAGGTTGTTTTTCAGCATTGAGGAAGAGGGGGCGGAGAACGTGCCTAAGGATGAAGCTTACATTTTATATGGCAACCATACGAGTTTTCTTGATGGGCTAGCCATTGCCGCCTGTCTGCCGCGCAGGCCGGTGTTTCAGATCTTTTACTTCGTTTTCGGGCCGTACTTTTTTAGGCCGTTTATAAAATCTCGCGTATTAATTAATCTCGTAAAAATGGGCAGATTTATTCCCTTTGATTTTTCAACACATTTTCTCGAGGCGCTACGGAGCAGTTATTATGTATTAGAACACGGTAAAGGCCTGTGTTTCTTCCCGGAAGGGCTGCGGAGCAGCACCGGCGAAGTTGGAAAATTTAAAAAAGGGTTCGGTGTTTTGGCTAAAGAGACCGGGGCAAAGCTTGTGCCGGTAGCGATAGAAGGAGCTCATGAGGCGTGGGCCAGTACGGCAAAGTATCCTAAATGTTATCCGATTAGAGTCAGATTCGGTAAGCCGCTACTCCCCGAAGATTTGGAAAATAAAGGTTTAGCCATGGGTGCAAAAAATTCTTACGACGCGATATGCCTGGCGGCAAGACGCGCGCTCATAAAATTAAAGGATAGATAATGAGAATTCTCATGATGACGAATACCTATTTTCCGATGGTGGGAGGCTTAGAGCAATCGGTCCATTCTTTTAGCGAAGAATTTAAAACTTTGGGGCATGAGGTTTTGATCGTTACTCCGGCCTTCAAGGATATGCCGACAGAGGAACCGGGCGTTATCCGCATTCCGGCTTTCCAAAAATTTGGCGGGACCATTTTTTCTCTAAACTTTCCGGTTTCCGGGCTCTTAACGCGATTAATGAAAGAATTCGTGCCGGATATAGTGCACAGCCATGGTCCGTTTTTTATGGGGGATTTTGCCTTGCGCCTCAGCCGGCAGCACGCCATACCGTTAGTATTTACTTATCACACGATGTTTGAGCAGTACGTGCATGATTGGCCAGTCCAAAATGAGGGAGTGAAACGATTTATGGTCAAGCTGGCTGCCGGATATGCTAATTTGGTGGACCAGGTGATCGCCCCCAGTAAAAGCGTGCAGGACATCTTAATTAAAAGAGGTGTTAAGACTCCTATCGAAGTCGTTCCAACAGGGGTGGATGTGAAACGCTTTTCAAAAGGCGATAGAAAAGCTTTCCGCGAGCAAAATCAGATTCCTCTCGATGCCTTAGTGGTCGGCCATGCCGGGCGGTTAGCTCCGGAAAAAAACTTGGAATTCCTGACCAATTGCCTGATAGAATTATTAAAAAAAGATCCCAGGGTCCATGCTTTGATCGTGGGCCTCGGCCCATCGCAAAATTTGATCCAAGACGCTTTCCGGCAGGCCGGCCTTGAAAAAAGATTGCATTTAACCGGGGTCTTGCATTATCAGCATTTGGTTGATGCTTATTTTGCCATGGATGTTTTCGCGTTTGCTTCATTAAGCGAAACCCAAGGGCTCGTTCTGATTGAAGCTATGGCGGCGGGGGTTCCGGTGGTGGCCTTGGATGCTTCAGGAGCGCGGGAGGTTGTAAGCGATTATCACAACGGCCGATTGCTGAATGCGATGG
Organism: Candidatus Omnitrophota bacterium; assembly: GCA_041308825.1. GTDB lineage: Bacteria > Omnitrophota > Gorgyraeia > Gygaellales > Profunditerraquicolaceae > UBA6249. Next base: position 5,471 of record JBFZAU010000142.1, on the reverse strand, counting down.
ATCAGCCAAGTTTTGTTGATGCTCTTATCTGGGCTTTATCTCGGACTCCTGAAGAGCTGCAAACCATAAAGCAGGTTATAAGAATGACGGTGCAGAAATACCCGATTAATTCCGCCGCTGTGCAGATGCTAAAAATTTATGAAAAGATCAGATCCAGAAAATCTATCTCCCTGGGTAAAAAAAATAGTTCGCGCTATCTCATCCTCTGGCGCATGAAAGCGGAGTGGGATATTTACCGTAACTATATTAAATCCGTAGCCACATCAGTGTTCGAAGGAAATTTTAATAAAACAGAACCCGTCAAGATTATCGATACGACTCGTTCATCTTCGGCAACTCGGCCTTATCCCGCAAAGAAGAGTGAAAGCCATGATTTTGTAATGACCGCGGATGGGAAGCGCATTGCCTTAATTCATCTTAAAGGAGACTTTTCCAAGGTTGTTATCATCGCGCATGGTTTTTATAATAATAAGGAAACATTTTTATTTCGAAGGATTGCTGAGGCATTCAGCAAAGAATACGATGTTATCATGTTTGATTTTCGCGGGCATGGTAAGAGTAGTGCCGTGTTTACCTGGACTGCGCATGAGCAAAAAGACCTGCGAGCGGTCATTGCCTACGCCAAAGAACATCACTACGCGAAAATAGGCGTGATCGGTTTTTCGTTCGGTGCGGCGATCGCCTTGATTGAAGCGAGTTGCCAGCAAAACATTGATAGCCTGATCGCTGTCAGCGCTCCGGCAGATTTAGGAAACATTGATTATCATTTTTGGGAGAAAGATATGTGGGAAGATCTGAAACTTAATCTTGGGATCAAGGGGCGGGGGAAGGGGATCAGGCCGGGTAATCCTTCTTTAGAGAAGATCCGGCCCATCGATATTGTTGCGAAGATATCGCCCACGCCGGTTCTTTTTGTCCATGGCGAAAAAGACTGGCTTATCAAGCCGGATCATAGCCAGCGTTTATTTGAAAAAGCTAATAAGCCCAAGGCTCTGATTATTATTAAAGATGGCGGCCATGCGGAAAGGATGTTTGATGTTTTTCCGGATCAATTCATGAAAATATGCCTAGATAGGTTTAAAGAGACTTTATAATGAAGATCAATAAAATATTTATTATATCGATAATAGGATTTACGATTTTTGCCGGTAATGATCCAGCAAAAAAAGGAGCGGCTACTTATGCTTATGCTGCAGAGCGTATCCTATATAGTATCAGTCCTTTGGGAAAATCAGAATATAATGATCTGGGATTAGTTGATTTAAATGGGAGAAAGGTTAATTTAGCCACGCTGAGGACTAAAGTATTATTAGTTGATCAAATTGAGAAAATTTATAGCGATCCAGAAACATTTTTGCCGCTAAAGATAGAGCGGACTATTTCTAAGTTTTGGGGCAAAAATTATAAAACCGAAGAATATGACCAGAAAAAATTTACCGTCGTAATGAAAGAATTTAAAGGAAAAAAATTAGTCAAGGAGCAGATAATTAAGGCCGATGGCCAAATTCAGAATGTCATTTTATTTCTTTTTTATCTACGTAATTATGCCGATCTTAAAGTAGGGTGGAACTTTACCGCGAGAGTCCCTGATGAATTTAAACCAGAACCAGTTTCAATAATATTACAGCTGGTTTCAATAGACAAAATCTCGCTTCCTGCCGGTAAATTTCAGGCCTATCATTTTAAAACTCTGCCTGATAAGTTTGAATTTTGGATTAATTATGATAATCCGCGCGTTCCGCTGAAAATAAAAATTAAAGGCATCATTGATTTTAATGTTTTAATGAAAAAATACTTTCTCAACGATCAACTTTCTAAGCCCGAGGCGAAATTATGAAAGATATGAAAAATACAAAGAAGAGCAAGGAATTGCTTAAGGGCAGGAAATTTTTCGAAGGAATTAAGCTCTGGCATAAGCAGATATCGCAGCCGGGCGATTTAAAATCTAGACTCAAACGCAATAAAGCAGAATCGAAGAAATTACCGCAGAAAATCCAGAGTCAAATAGACACTCGCGCTGTTGCGGAAAGAATGATTATCAAGCAACTGCATCAAGAAATTGAGCAGCGCAAGAAAACTGAGCGATTGGCCCAGGACGCCCGTAACTATGCGGAGAGTATAATTAACACTGTGCGTGAGCCATTAATCGCTCTGGACCGAAATTTAAGAGTAGTTTACGCCAGCAGTTCTTTTTATGACGTCTTTAAGGTTAATCCCGCAGAGACTGTGGGTAAGCTTATTTATGATCTGGGCAATAAACAGTGGGATATTCCCAAGTTGCGGGAACTTTTGGAAACTATCCTTCCTGGAAAAACAACCTTTGATAACTATGAGGTGGAACATAACTTTTCGACCATCGGCAGGCGGATAATGCTTTTAAATGCCCGGCAAATTAAGCGAGCCATGGGCAAAGAGCGGATCATTCTTCTGGCTATCGAGGATATTACCGAGCGCAAGGAGATTGAAAAAGGCCTGGAAAAAGCCCATGAAGAGTTGCAAGGGTTAGCCGCCGAGTTAAAACGCGCTACCCGGGCAAAATCCGAGTTCCTGGCCAACATGTCTCATGAGCTAAGAACCCCGCTTAACTCTATTAACGGTTTCTCTGAGATATTATATGATGAAACTTTTGGGTCGCTTAATGAGAAGCAGAAGAAATACGTTGAGTATGTTTTAACCAGCGGAAAGCACCTACTCTTATTAATAAATCAGATACTTGATATGTCAAAAGTTGAAGCCGGAAAGATGAAGCTGGTGTTATCTGATTTGCCTATGAAGAGCCTATTAAATGATACCTCTTTGTTGGTGGCGGATATGGTTAGTAAAAAGAAACTTCAAATGCTGCTTGAAATAACCGAAGATCTGCCGAATATTGAGGGTGATGAGCTCAAAGTAAATGAGATACTTTACAACCTGCTTTCAAATGCAATCAAATTTACCCCCGAGGGTGGTAAAATCGGCATGCGGGCGAAAAAGATTGATTCCAAAATAGAAATAGAGGTTTGGGATACGGGTGTTGGTATTGCCGCGGAAAACATGGGCAAAATATTCGAAGGTTTTTTTCGTGTTGATACCCCCTATTCTCGAATAACAGAAGGGACCGGGCTTGGGTTGCCGCTTTCTAAAAAGCTGGTTGAGTTGCACGGCGGGAAATTTTCCGTAGTATCAGAAGGGGTAAGTAAAGGTAGCCAAGTCAAGTTTACTTTGCCGGTTATCTCCAGAAAGGTGGTGTGAGATGGGAAAAAGAGCCTTAATTGTCGATGACAATGGAAACAATTTGACGTTGGAAAAAGATCTTTTGGAAGTCGCTGGTTTTGAAGTGCTTTTAGCTCAAGATGCTTCGAGCGGAGTTGCTATTGCTAAAAAAGATAAACCGGACGTGATCATTATGGATGTGCGGCTTCCGGATATGCGCGGTAGCGAAGCCGCCAAGATATTACGTCAAGACGAAGAGATAAGCGGTATCCCGATAGTTTTTGTGACTGCCTCTGTGATGGTGGAAGGAAGAGAAGAGATAAAAGGCATATCTAACTCCGGATTTATTGGCAAGCCGATAAATACGCGCACTTTTGCGCAAGAAATCAACGAATTTATTAAATGATGAAAAATAAGCCGGTAATTTTAGTTGTTGATGATCAATTCCAAAACGTGGAACTTCTGGAAGCATATCTTGCTCCCCAGGGCTATGAAATTGTTAAGGCGGCTAGCGGTCAAGAAGCGCTGGAGAAACTTTCCGCTAATCAAATCGATCTGATTTTATTGGACGTAATGATGCCGGGAATGTCCGGGATAGAGGTGTTGGAAAAATTACGGGCTGATGAAAAGACTAAAGCAATCCCGGCGGTAATGGTAACTGTGCTCAAGGAGACGGAAGACAAGATCAGGTCTCTTGAGGCGGGATGCGATGATTTTATCTCCAAGCCCGTGGATAAGGTTGAGTTATTGACTAGGGTTAAGTCTATGCTCAAGATAAGTGATTATCTTAGGCAGCTAGAGGAAAAGGAGAAATTTAAGACTGTAGTTGATAAGATAAGCGATGGCATTGTTATCTGTAGCCCGGATTATCGAATCAAAGATTGCAATGCGGCGGTTTTAAAGTACTTCAATATTGCCGATTCGGCGAATGTTAATTTTGTCGAAACGTTATTTACGAATTATGCTGTTTCAATAAACAAGAAAGCCCTTATGGATTTAGCGATCGCGCATAAAACATTTGATATTGTACGCGAGAAATCAGAAACGGCAGAGGCATTATATTTAGAGGCAAATTTAGATGTGATTAAAAATTCCTCCGGGGAGCTGTTAAGTATTGTTGTTATTTTGCGTGATGTTACCGCGGCGCGTACTGAAGAATTTTTAAAACAGGATACTTTAACTCTTGTTTCGCATAAAATGAGTATACCGCTGGGAGTGATTAGCGGGAACCTATCATTACTTCAGGACGGGGCATACGGCCTGCTTAATGAGGAGCAAAAGAAAGTTATTGATACCGTCTCTAAGCAATCGTCTTTGCTTATATTAATGGTGGAGGAATTACTTGGGTTCACTATAGTGTGCGGTCACCCCCCACAGAGTAGGCAATTCACATAAGACCTCAGAAGCTCGGTTTTCTTTTTTGAAGCTTTTAGATTGCTTTTAAGCGGGGAAAGGCCCTTCAGACGATTAAGGTTCACCGCGGTCGGGTTATGCAAAAGATGCAAGCCAAAACCGTTACCGAGCTCATTCACCTCGCCCAACAAGCGGGCATTATTTCTTCCCGGGACTGATCATTTCTGAAGCACTTTCAAGGTTACCTTCATCGGCACACCGCTAAAATCCGCGATTATACCCCAGTACAATTGATTTAATTTCGCGCTTCCTCTAGAATAACACTAGAGGGAAGGATTAGGCGCCGGTTAATCTAATGCGTAGCGCGATTGAAGCAAAAGTAGAGATGAAAAACAATGATGTGGGGCAAATTAGGAGGACGATATGAAAAAAATTACTTTATTAACCTTGCTGGCCCTGATTGTGATGACTTCCGTTATAGGATGTAATGCAACTAGAGGCGTAGGAACTGATATAAAGAATGCAGGGGGACATATTGAAAATATCGGTAAATAAGAAAAGTGTTTACATGGGCAGCGTCTTGTTTCTGCTTGCGGTTATCGGTGTAGGGTGCGCTACTCAAGCGCCGCCACCGGAGCAGGGATCGCATATTAAAATTCAAAGTGGCCAAAGTAGCGCAGAAGTGTATTGGCCTAAATAAAATCTGCTGCTGATATAATTATGCGTTTTGCCGGGCATTTGTCAGGTTGCCTGGGGGGATAAAGCAAAAAAGGAGGATATATGAATAAGGGGATTTCAGTTGCGCTTCTGGTCGGAGGAGTTATTTTATTAGTTTTTGGGTTAAACGCTTATCACTCGGCCAGTTCCGATGTCTCGCGTTTTTTCACGGGCGCGCCCACAGACAAGGCGCTCTGGCTTCTGATCAG
>JBFZAU010000141.1:0-25634 GCA_041308825.1 Candidatus Omnitrophota bacterium | reverse complement strand
CTGATGCAAACCGGAGCCAGCGGTTTATTGATCGGGGTAGGGCCCGGAGCCGCTTGGACTACCCGGGGTGTTTTAGGTATCGGCGTGCCGCAGGTAACCGCTACCGTAGATGCTTCCGGTGCCCGCGATTTTTACTTTAAGCGCACCGGCAAATATGTTTCGATTATTACCGACGGCGGAATGAACCGCGGCGGAGATATCTGTAAAGCTTTTGCCTGCGGAGCAGATGCGGTGATGATCGGCTCAAGCTTTGCCCGGGCAAAAGAAGCTCCCGGAAGAGGTTTCCATTGGGGAATGGCAACCTCGCATGTTAATCTACCCCGCGGCACCCGGATCCAGGTAGGTACGACCGGGGCCTTAAAAGATATCCTGGTAGGGCCGGCCAAGGTTGATGACGGTTCACAGAACCTCTTGGGCGCCTTAAAAACCTCAATGGGATCATTAGGGGCTTCTAACTTAAAGGAAATGCACGACGTTGAAATAATCATTGCGCCCTCAATTCAGACCGAAGGAAAAATCTTTCAGGTAGGGCAAAGAGTAGGGATGGGTAAATAAAGTGAAGAAAAAAATATTGAAAAAGAAAGCAGCCAGAAAAGTATTCAAGAAAAAAACCTCAACCAAAAGAATTGCGGAAAAAAATAGCCCCGTAACCAGGCAAACCGTATTAATTTTGGATTTTGGGTCGCAATATACGCAGTTAATTGCCCGCCGGGTCAGGGAAAATAAGGTTTTCTCCACCATCATTCCTTTTAATACCCCGGCTAAAGAGATTGCTGCGATGAACCCCAAAGGCATTATTCTTTCCGGAGGTCCGGCTTCGGTGGTTGACAAAAAATCACCTTACCCGGATACCGGAATTTTTAAATTAGGCATACCGATTTTAGGTATTTGCTACGGAATGCAGGTAATCTGCGAATTATTAGGCGGCAAGGTTAAGCATACCCGGGAACGGGAATACGGTAAAGTTGAATTATTTATCGATGACAATACCAGTCTGTTTAGCCATCTTCCGGGTAATTTTACCTGCTGGGCCAGTCACGGGGATTACGTCACTAAAATGCCGCAAGGATTCCATACTATCGGCCATACCACCAATACCCCGATTGCCGCTATTGCCAATCCGAAAAGGAAGATTTTTGCCGTGCAATTCCATCCGGAGGTTACCCATACGGAAAAGGGCAATCAGATATTAAGTAATTTTCTATTTAAAGCCTGCGGCGCTTCCAGCCGCTGGACCATGCAATCCTTCATCAAGGAGTCGATCAACAATATCAAAAAAAATATCGGAAAAGATAAAGTCGTTTTAGGCTTAAGCGGCGGAGTAGATTCATCGGTGGCAGCTTTATTGATCCACCGGGCAATCGGCAAAAACCTGCGCTGTATTTTTATCGACAACGGCCTGCTGAGAAAAGGCGAGGCAGAGGCTGTCAAAGCCGTGTTTAAGGATATGTACCATCTTAATTTAAGTTATGTCGACCGCAGCAAAAGGTTCCTTGAGCGCTTAAAAGGGGTGCTTGACCCCGAAGAAAAAAGAAAGATCATCGGAGATGAATTCATTAAAGTCTTCGAAGAAGAGGCTAAGAAGACCAAAGGCGCTAAATTCCTCGGCCAGGGCACCCTTTATCCGGATGTAATCGAATCCGTTTCCCCGACCGGCGGCCCAAGCCGTAAAATCAAAAGCCACCATAATGTAGGCGGCCTGCCGGCGCAAATGAAGCTTAAGTTGATTGAGCCGCTGCGGGAATTGTTCAAGGATGAAGCCCGTCAAATCGGGGCTCAGCTGGGTTTACCGGAAAATATTATTCATCGCCAGCCGTTTCCCGGGCCAGGATTGGCCGTCAGGATAATCGGTGAAATCACCCAAGCCAACCTCGATCTCCTGCGTGAGGCAGATAAACGGGTGATCGAAGAGATCTCCAAAGCCGGATTATACGACCAAATCTGGCAGTCTTTTGCCGTACTCCTGCCGATTAAGAGCGTCGGGATTATGGGTGATGAGCGTACTTACGAAAATGTCTGCGCCTTACGCTGCGTTTCCAGCTTCGACGGAATGACTGCGGATTGGGTAAAACTGCCTTATGAGGTTCTGGAAAAGATCTCCAACCGGATCATTAATGAGGTGCGGGGGATCAACCGGGTAGTTTACGATATCAGTTCTAAGCCTCCGGCTACAATCGAGTGGGAGTAAACCGCTTCAATCTTAGCTTTTTAATTTAGGTTTTATACATGCCCGGGTCGGAATTTATCCACCTTCATCTGCATACGCAATACAGCCTTCTTGACGGAGCCTGCCGTATACCCGAAATACTTGCTATCGCTAAAAGCTACAAAATGGATTCTTTGGCGATTACCGACCATGGCAATATGTTCGGGGCGGTCGAATTCTACCTGGAAGCGCAAAAAGCCGGGATCAAACCGATTATCGGCTGCGAAGTTTACGTCGCACCGCAATCACGCCTGGATAAAAAACCCGGCACCGGCATTGAAGATGCAGCTAACCACCTTATCCTTTTAGCCCGCAACGAAGAGGGCTACCATAATTTAATGAAACTGGTGTCGATCAGTTACCTGGAAGGGTTCTATTACCGGCCGCGGATCGATAAAGAGGTGTTGGCGCAGCATGCCGCCGGTTTAATTGCCTCCAGCGCCTGCCTAAAAGGAGAAATCTCCTGCTTAATACTGCAGAAACGTTTTAATGACGCGCTAAAAGCCGCCGATACCTACCAGAATATCCTGGGTAAAGGTAATTTCTACCTGGAAATTCAAGGTAATTCAATTCCCGAGCAAAAAATCGCCAACGAAGGGATGGTTAAAATTTCCTCGGAACTCGGCATCCCTTTAGTAGCCACTAATGATGTGCATTATCCCACCCGCGATCGGGCAGCGGCCCATGAAGCCTTGCTCTGCATTCAAACCCAAACTACCCTGGATGACCCCAAGCATATGCGTTTCCAAACCGAAGAGTTTTATTTTACTTCTCCGGCGGAAATGAAAAAAATGTTCGCCGATTACCCTCAGGCATTAACCAACACCCTGGAAATTGCTTCGCGCTGTAATCTGGAGCTGGATTTTAAACAACTGCACCTGCCAAAATATACTGCGCCTCAAGGAAAAGATAAAGAAGTTTTTCTGCAGGAGCTCTGCGCCCAAGGTTTAGCTGAAAAAAACCTCCAAAATGATCCGGAGGCCCAAAAAAGACTGGAGCATGAATTAAAAATAATTAAACATATGGGATTTATCAGCTACTTTCTGATTGTCTGGGATTTTATCTCTTACGCCAAAAAACAGAATATTCCTGTCGGCCCCGGCCGCGGCTCGGCTGCCGGCAGCCTGGTCAGCTACCTTTTAGGTATCACCGATCTTAATCCCTTAAAATACGGCTTGCTTTTCGAAAGATTTTTAAATCCCGAACGTTTAGGCCTTCCGGATATCGATATTGACTTCTGTTATGAACGCCGTCAAGAGGTAATTGATTACGTTACTAAAAAATACGGCCAGGAGAATGTTGCCCAAATCATTACTTTCGGAACGATGCAGGCCCGGGCGGTAATCCGGGATGTCGGCCGGGTAATGTCGGTTCCTTATGCCGATGTTGACCGGCTGGCTAAAATGATCCCGGCAGAACTCGACATGACTTTAAAAAAAGCCCTGGAGAGTGAACCGGAACTGAACAACTTATATCAAAGCGACCCCCAGATTACCAAGCTGGTTAATATCGCCCAGTCGCTGGAAGGGCTTAACCGCCATGCTTCCGTACATGCTGCCGGGGTAATCATTTCGGACAAACCCTTAAGCAGCTATATGCCCGTCTTTAAAACCGGAGACGATCAGATTACTACCGGCTATAGTATGGGGACGCTGGAAAAGATCGGTCTGCTTAAGGTGGATTTTCTGGGTTTACGCACCCTGACCGTAATCGATGAAACATTAAAATTAATCAAGAAAATCCGCGGTATCCAAATCGACATCGAAAGCCTGCCGCTGGATGATTCCAAAACCTATAAATTGCTGGCCTCCAGCCATACGATCGGCATCTTTCAGGTTGAAAGTACGGGGATGCGCGATCTGCTTAAAAAATTAATTCCGGAAAGATTCGAGGACTTAATCGCACTTTTAGCGCTCTACCGGCCAGGCCCCATCGGCTCAGGGATGCTGGATGATTTTATGAAACGTAAACACGGAACGATTCCGATTAAATATGAACATCCTAAGCTTGAGCCGATTCTTAAAGAAACCTACGGGATTATGGTTTATCAGGAACAAATTATGCAGATTGCTTCTGCCTTGGCGGGTTTTTCCCTGGCGCAAGCCGATATCCTGCGTAAAGCGATGGGTAAAAAAATACCGGAAGTAATGGAGAAGGAGCGTAAAAATTTCCTGAGCGGCTGTATTAAAAACGGGATTAAAGAATCAACCGCCAGTAAAATATTCGATTTGATCGAATACTTCTCCGGTTACGGCTTCAATAAATCACATTCTACCGCTTATGCGTTGATCTCCTATCGAACCGCTTACTTAAAGGCCAATTATCCCGTGGAATTTATGACCGCGCTTTTAACTTCGGAACGGGATAATACCGATAAAGTTGTTGAATACGTCAATGAATCAACCCGCATGGGGCTAAAGATCCAGCCCCCGGATATCAATGAGAGCGATATATTATTTAAAGTTGAAAATCCTACCGCGATACGTTTTGGCCTCCTGGCAATTAAAAACGTCGGCCGGGGGGCAGCGGAATCGATTGTCGCCCAAAGAGAAAACGGAAAGTTTAAATCCTTAGAAGATCTTTGCCAGCGGATTGATTTAAGGCTGGCTAACCGCAAAGTTTTGGAAAGCCTGATTAAATGCGGGGCCTTGGATTATTTCGGCCATGCCCGAGCCAAGATGTTTGCCAGCCTGGATACCATATTAGACGGGGCCCAAAGGATTCAGAAAGAAAAATCCAGCGGACAACTTTCTTTCTTTGACCGGATTGATACCGGCAACGGTTTTAACAAAATCTCCAATATTCTACTGGAGTGTAAAGAATGGCCGGAGCCGCAGCTTTTAGCCTTTGAAAAGGATATGCTGGGATTTTATGTCAGCGGCCATCCCTTGGCCCGCTATGCTAATCAGCTTAAGCGCTTTGTTTCCTGTTCAACCGCCAGCCTCACGCAGCATAAAGACCAGGATGTGATTAAAATTGTCGGCCTGATTGTTAAAATTAAAAATACGGTCACCCGGGCAAAACAGGAAAAAATGGCAATTCTGAAGCTGGAGGACCTTGATGGAGCGGTTGAGGTATTAGTTTTTCCGCGGGCCTTCGCCAAAGTCAGCTCGCATATTCAAGCTAATACGATCGTGCATATCCGCGGGGTATTGGACCTCAAAGAAGAGACTCCCAAGATTATCGTGGAAGACCTTTTTCCCTTTGAAGCGATCTACAAGCTGATCACCGCGATAAATATAAATCTATCCGGGATCCGGGAAAATATCTTTGAATCCTTAAAATCTTTGCTGGAAGCGCATCGTGGCAATGTCCCGGTCTATTTACGCCTGGATACCTGCCTGCCCGGCAAGCAGGCCCCGGCCAAAGCCAGGGTCCAATTAATTGTCGGAGAAGGGCTTTATGTCGAGCCTTCCGATAAAATCATTCAAGAATTAGATGAGTTATTGGGGGAAGAGCACCTTTCTTTAGTAATTTAGTTTCCGGAAGGAAAATTTCCTTAAATCGAAGATTAGCAATGATTTATTTCTTGACATCGTAACTTTTTGCTGTTATTATACTTAGCAAAGATATCCGGCGCTAAAGGTATGTGGCCGATACTTATTCCGGCGAGGAGGATGAAGAATGACCAAAAAAGACATCGTTTTAAAAGTATCTGATGAAACCAATCTTAAGCAAATAGACGTTAAAAAAATCGTCCAGAAGACCTTTGATTGCATTATTGACGCTTTAATCAGAGGAGAAAAGATCGAATTACGCAATTTTGGCGTTTTTAAGGTCAAGCAGAGAAGGAGCCGTACAGGTAGAAATCCGCGCACTAACCAGGTCATCCCTGTCCCGCCCAGAAAAGTAGTCATCTTTAAAGCTGGCTTGGAAATGAAGCAGAAGATAAAGTAAGATCAACCGTCAACTGGTTAGCTAATAATACTCCGTAGCTTATTAATTGCTAAATATTGAATTTATATGTTTAAAAGAATCCCTGGCACTAAAGATATACTGCCCGCTGAAATCTCCTCCTGGCAAAACTTAGAAGCAACCGCACGCAGGGTATTTTCGGATTACAATTATCAGGAGATTCGTACTCCGGTAATTGAAGATGCCGCGCTGTTTAACCGGACGCTGGGTATTACTACCGAAATCGTACAAAAACAGATGTTTTTGATCCATAATCAGGATGATACCTACGCCTTGCGGCCGGAAGGCACGGCTTCCATTGTACGCAGCTATCTGGAAAACAGCCTAGATAAAACCGGCGGTTTTGCGAAACTTTATTATATCGGACCGATGTTCCGTTTTGAACGCCCCCAAAAGGGAAGATTGCGCCAATTTCATCATCTCGGAGCCGAAGCAATCGGTTCATCATTTTCCGGCTTAGATGTGGAGATCATCAGCCTGGCTGACCGAATCCTTAAGAGCTGCGGGATTACCGGATATACAATCAAAATTAACAGTTTAGGATGCCCTCAGGATAAACTGGCTTTAAGCGCGGATTTAAAAAAGAGGCTGGAAGATAAATTGTCGAAATTGTGCCCGGATTGCCAGTCCAGAAGCAAAAAGAATGTCTTGAGGATACTGGATTGCAAGAATGAAGAGTGCCGTAAGATTATCCGCGAGCTTAAAGTCGGACAACAGCATCTTTGTCCGGATTGCCAAAAAGATTTCCAAGAGGTAAAATCAGGATTAAACAATTCCGGCATCCCCTTTGAATTAGATGACCATCTTGTCCGCGGCTTGGATTATTATAACCAGACGGTTTTTGAAATTTCTCACCAGGGCTTAGGCAGCCAGGATGCGTTGGGCGCCGGAGGCCGTTATAATAATTTGGTTGAAGAACTGGGCGGGCCGTCAATGGGCGCGATCGGCTTTGCTTTCGGGATGGAAAGGCTGCTTTTGGTTGCCGGCAACGCCGATCAACTTGCGCCTAAAAAGCTGATTTATTTAATTACCCTGGGCGAGGCGGCCCAGATTACCGGTTTAAAAATATTAAACCGGCTGCGCTGCGCCGGCATCCGGGCAGATATGGATTACCTGAATAAATCGTTAAAAGGCGCGATGCGTTCGGCCAATGACGCGCAAGCCGCTTTAGTCTTAATCCTGGGGGAAGATGAGCTCAAAAAAAATACCGTCTCCCTGAAAAATATGGCTAACCATACGCAAAAAGAAGTTTCTCTGGATAATTTAGTCGAGGAATTACAATGTTAAGAACGCACACCTGCGGGCAACTCCAGGCTTCCGATACCTCTAAATCCGTAACCCTTTGCGGCTGGGTCGCTAACCGCCGCGACCACGGTAAGTTAATTTTCATCGATATCCGGGACCGCTACGGCTTAACCCAGGTTGTTTTTATACCTAAAGAATCAGGGGAGGCTTATAAACTAGCCCAGGAGTTAAGAAATGAATTTGTGATAAAATTAACCGGGCTGGTGAATAAACGCCCGGGCGGAACAGTTAACCCTAAACTGGCAACCGGTGAGATCGAAGTTTTAGCTAAAGAGCTGGAAATTTTAAATCCCAGCAGTACCCCGCCCTTTGAGATTCTGGATGAAACGGATATCACCGAAGAAATCAGGTTAAAATACCGTTACCTGGATTTAAGAAGGAGTAAGGTTTTTAATAACTTGCTTTTACGGAGCAATCTGTATAAAGTTATCCGCGCCTATCTCTGCGCCGAAGATTTTATCGAATGCGAAACCCCCATTTTAACCAAATCTACCCCTGAAGGCGCCCGGGATTATCTAGTGCCTTCCCGGGCAAACCTCGGCCAGTTTTTTGCCCTGCCGCAGTCCCCGCAGCTGTTTAAACAGATCTTGATGGTTGCGGGAATCGAAAAATACTACCAGATCGCTAAATGTTTCCGGGATGAGGATCTGCGTGCCGACCGGCAGCCTGAATTTACACAGCTGGATATCGAAATGTCATTTGTTGATGAGGAGGATATCTTCAGCTTGACCGAGGGCCTGATGAAAGCTATCCTTAAAAAATTAAAAAATATCGATTTGGCTGTTCCTTTCCCCCGGATCAGCTACCCGGAAGCAATGGCTAAATACAAATGCGATAAGCCGGATTTAAGGGAAGAGCTAAAAACCGAGTTTGCTTTTTGCTGGGTGGTTGATTTTCCGCTTTTTAAATTTAACGCCGAAGAGAAACGCTGGGAGAGCGAACATCACCCTTTTACCTGCCCGGCTGCAGAAGATTTAGAGAATCTGGAACAATTTCCGGATAAAGTTAAATCGCGTTCTTACGATTTAGTATTAAACGGCATGGAGCTGGGTTCGGGCTCGATCAGGATCCACCGCCAGGAGCTTCAGGAAAAAATTTTTAAGATTATCGGATTAGAAAAAGAAGAGGTGCAAAAACGTTTCGGTTTTCTGCTGGAAGCTTTTCAGTTCGGGGCGCCTCCGCACGGGGGCGTAGCTTTCGGGATGGACCGCTTGCTGGCGATACTGGCCCAGGAAACCAGTATCAGGGAGGTAATCACTTTTCCCAAAAACTCAAACGCTTTCTGTCCGTTGACCGGTGCGCCTTCGGATGTCGAAGATAAACAATTAAAAGAACTGGGTTTAACTATTAAAGGAGGGAAGTAAAATGAACCGAATTAAACTGGCAGGTATCTGTTTATTAACCTCAAGCCTGGCTTTATCCGGCTGCGTCGCCAGGACCTATGAATTGACCCGCGACCGGGTTGATCAGGATCTTTCCTCTTCCACCGGTAACCGGGGTTACATTATGGGAAATGCACCAGAGGCTCCGGAAAGAAAAACTACCCGTCAAACCCGGGTCTTTGAGATTGAGCTCGGGCCGGCTAATAAAACTCAGACTCCTTGCCCGGCCGTCACTCCGTCAGCCGCTGTTGATTATAGCGAACCGGAAATGGTCATCGAAGCACAAGCCGAACCCGTTCTTGAATCCGCCGGGGAGTTTGAGCAGTACCGGGTAGTCAAGAATGATACCCTGCAAAAAATTTCCAATAAATTTTACGGCACGACCAAAAAATGGATGAAAATTTACGAAGCGAATAAAGATATCTTACGCGGGCCGGACAAACTTTATCCGGGGCAAATGCTGAAGATTCCCGCTGGTGCCAAAGTAAACTTGAAAGAACCGGCCGAAAACCTTAAATAAGATTGCATAGCTAAGTAAAGCAATCTTCTTTAAGTTTCAATATGGACAAAATAATCCGTTTTGAATCGCAAAAAGAAACCCAGGGGCTTTTAGGCCCCCAGGATTTTAACCTTAAGTCTATCGAAAAGGAATTTAAGGTTAAAATTACCCTGCGCGGCGAACACCTGAAAGTGAGCGGCACCTCGGCTAATATTAGAAAAGCCGGCCAGTTAATCGAATACCTGCTGAGCGGTTTACGCACCGGTTGCCGGGAGATCGGCCCGACTGATTTAAACTACCTGATTTCTAATTTTAAAAAAGGGGAAAAGCTCGATTCTTTCCAACCCCTGGATCCCGGGATTATCCAATCTTGCGCCGGCAAGAGTATCGGGCCCAAAACCGCCGGTCAAAGAGGGTATGTGGAAGCCATCCAAAAACATGATATGGTTTTTGGTATCGGCCCGGCCGGAACCGGCAAGACTTATCTGGCGATGGCCTGCGCGGTAGAAGCCTTAAAAAAACATGAGGTCCGCCGGATTATTCTGACCCGGCCGGCTATTGAAGCCGGTGAATCGCTGGGGTTTCTTCCCGGTGACCTGCAAGCAAAAATTCTACCTTACCTGCGGCCGCTTTACGACGCCCTCTACGATATGATGGACGGCAACCGCATTGAAAGCTATATCGAAACCGGTATTATTGAAGTTGCGCCGCTGGCCTATATGCGCGGACGCACCTTAAACGACGCTTTTATTATTCTGGATGAAGCTCAAAACTGTACCGCCGAACAGATGAAAATGTTTTTGACCCGTCCGGGATTTGATTCTAAGGCCGTAATTACCGGAGATATGACCCAAAGCGATTTACCCTCTGCTAAACCGATCGGCCTACTGCAAGCCCAGGAAATTCTCAAAGAAATCGAAGGCATTAAATTCATTTATTTTAGCGATTGCGATGTGGTCAGGCATTCACTCGTGCAAAGGATAATTCAAGCATATGCTAAAGCTGCTTAATAAACCTAAAGTATTTCCCGTAGCGATTGGAGTTTTTTTATTTTTCTTTAGCTACCTGATCCGCCTTAACCTGGGGATCCCTTTCTTTTTGATCCTGCTTTATTTATGTTTTAATAAAAAATTCATTAAGATAAAAAGCGCGCGGCTGGCAAACTTAACCTTCCTGTTTCTGCTTTCTTTTTGCCTGGGTTATTATTTAATCTGGAAGGGGTGGTCATTTTATTTTATCCCCATCGCCATCATCCCGATGGTTACCGTGCTTTTATTTAACAATCTGGAGATCGCCTACTTTTTATCCTTGGCTACCTCTGTCTCCCTGGCTTTTTTTACCCCGGAGCCGTTTAAAGCATTTTTTCTGTTTATGGTCTCCTGCTCATGCTCAATACTCCTGGTCAGCAAAGCGCGCAAGCGCGCTCAAGTTATTCAAGCCGGAATTTTAGGCGGAATCCTGCAGCTAGCGGGATTATTGCTGCTGGAGCATCTGCGGATCAACTATGCGCAAAGGTATCCGGTGATTTTAATCAACGGCCTGCTTTCAGGCGTAATTACCTTAGGGATAATGCCGTTTTTCGAATATATCCTGCAAAGAGTATCCGATATCAGCCTGCTGGAACTGGCCGATTTCAACCATCCTATTTTACAGCGCCTGGTACTAGAAGCCCCGGGTACCTATCATCATAGCCTGGTAGTGGGTAACCTTTCGGATTCGGCCTGCAGCGCGGTAGGGGCCAACGGCCTGCTGGCCAGAATCGGGGCTTATTACCATGACATCGGTAAACTGCAGAAACCGGAGTATTTTATTGAAAATCAGGATATAAAAAAGAATCTTCATGATCTACTCGCCCCGACGATGAGTAAATTAATCATTATGAATCATATTAAAGAGGGGTTAGAACTGGCAAAAAAATACTCCTTAAGCCCGGTGCTTTGGGATTTTATCCTGCAACACCACGGTAACAGCCTGGTTTATTATTTTTACCGCCGGGCGCTAATGGAGGGCAAGGAAGAAAACCAGGAGGTTACCGAAGAAGGTTTCCGTTATCCGGGACCTAAGCCTAACACTAAAGAGACCGCCATTGTTTTGCTTGCGGATTCGGTGGAAGCGGCTACCCGTTCACTGAAAGATCCCTCTCCTGACAAAATTGAAGAAACGGTGCGCAAAGTAATTAATAACAAATTTATCGACGGCCAGCTTGATGAATGCGAGCTGACTTTAAAAGATATCGAAAAAATTTCCGGTATTTTTACCAAAATTCTCAGCGGCATTTATCACACCCGGGTCAGTTACCCTGCGGAAAGCGGGGATTAAAAAGTGCCGGTTGAGATTTGCCTTTGGAACCTGCAAAACAGGCTTGTGATCCCCGCCCGCAAAACTAAAAATCTGCTCCGCAAGATCCTTGCGGGAGAACGGATCAGCCGGCCGGGTTTGATTAATCTTTGTTTTGTCGATGACCGTCAAATCAAAAAACATAACGCCCGATTCCTTAAGCGTCGTAATGCTACCGATGTTCTGGCCTTCAACTTAAATAAAGAAAATAAGCGCGGAATAATTCTCGCGGATATTATGATTTCGACACAAACTGCCCTGCGGCAGGCGCGCATCTATAAGACTGCTCCAGAATACGAATTGCTGCTTTATGCAGCACACGGCCTGCTGCATATTTTGGGGTATGATGATAAAACTGACCGCCAGCAAAAATTGATGCGTCAAAAAGAGAGCGCCTATGTCTATTGATAAAGCCCAAGCCTTAGTTTTAAGAAAACGGGATTTACGGGAAACTTCGCTTTTAGTGGATTTTTATACCCGGGAATTCGGAAAAATCTGCGGGGTGCTCAAGGGCATCCGCACTGAGGCGAAAAAATTTGCTTCCAACCTGGAGATATTTTCTTTAAACGAAATTATCTTTTACCGTAAAACCCGTTCCCATATCCATTTGGTCAGCCAGGCGGATAAAGTAGCTGATTTTACCGGTACCCGCCAAAGCTTAGAGCGCTCAACCGCGGCCAGCTTTATGATGGAAATGATTAATGCGGTGATGCAGCTTGAAGATAAAAATACTGAGGTTTTCGATCTCACCCTGGCCGCTTTAAAAGAATTGCAAACTAATTACACTCCGGAGAAAATCGCTATGATCTTTAAAATCAAGATGCTTGCACTGTCCGGATTTAAACCGCATTTCGATTCTTGCGTAACCTGTTTGAATAAAATCAGCGGGCAATCCCGGTTTAGCCTTTCTTTAGGGGGACTGCTTTGCCCGCAATGTGCGCCTAAAGATGCCGCTAGCCGTTCAATATTCCGGGGCACGATTGCTACGGTTTTACATATCGAAAGAAACAGTTTCACCACCAGCCTCAATTTAGGGATGAATCCTCAGATCAAAAAGGAGCTGGATTTAATCTTAAATGCTTTCTTAAATTTTCATCTTGGCCGGGAACTGAAATCGCAGAAGATGATTAGTAAATTAGAGATCCCGGTAGGACTATAGCAATAGTGGGCTACACCCGACGCAGATCGGAATTGCGTCGGTGCGCGCTTGTGCGCAGGGAGGATCAATGAAAATTGTAATTGTGGGTCCGGGGGCAATCGGTTCATTATTCGCCGCTTTTCTCTCTAAATCCAAGGAAGAGATCTGGCTATTGGATAAAAATAAGGACCGGGCAGCCAAAATCAACCAAACCGGCATTTCCCTGGAAGGAGAGAGCGGCTCCTGGCAGGTCAAGGTAAAAACCAGCGCCTCATGCGCTGAAATCGGCCAGGCCGACCTGATCATTCTTTGCGTAAAATCATTTAATACTAAACAGGCCTTAGAGCAGATTAGACCCCTGTTACATCAAGATACTAAAATTCTTACCCTCCAAAACGGCATTGGTAACCTGGAGATTATTTCTGAACTGGCCGGAGCAGAAAGGGTGCTCGCCGGAGTAACCAATGAAGGGGCGACTTTGATTGAAACCGGTAAGATCCGCCATGCCGGCAGAGGTGAAACCATTATCGGCTCTGTTGACGGAAAAACTCCGGTGCAGTTACGTTCAATCCGTGAAATCTTCAATACCGCCGGTTTTGATTGTAAAATGTCCCGGGATATTAAAGGGCTGCTTTGGTCGAAATTAATCATTAACGTAGGGATCAATGCCTTATCCAGCCTGACCCGGCTGCCTAACGGCAAACTGGTCGAATATGAAGGTACCCGCAGGATTTTGCGTGACGCGGTTACCGAAGCTACCCGGGTGGCTAAAAGAAAAAGAATTAAGTTGATTTTCGATGACCCTTTGGCCAAAGTCGAAGCGGTTTGCGAAGGCACACAAGGAAATTTTTCCTCTATGCTGCAGGATGTTTTAAAGAAACGGCGCACGGAAGTCGATTTTATTAACGGCGTAATCGTCCGGCTGGGGCAGGAATTAGGCATTGATGTGCCGGCCAACCGGTTTCTCCTGGATTTGGTAAAAACCATCGAATCCAGTTACTCCCTAAGTGCGCCGTAAATTAGCCGGCTTTTAACCTTTAATTTAGCTCATGGCATTTACACCAAAAACGCGCAAATACCTGGTTATCTTTCTGGCTTCCGGATGGCTATTAACTTTAGCCTATTTTTTCCTGCAGACTAAAAATTTTACCTGCCCGTTTAAAGCCAAACAACTTTACCGCGATAACCAGCTCATCATGGGCACCTTTTGGGAGGTCAGCTCGCCGGATCCCCGGGCAGCCCGGATTGTTTTTACGGAAGCCTCGCGGGTCCAGCGGCTGCTGAGTAAATATCTGCCCGAAAGCGAGGTTGCCAGGCTTAACCGATCAGGAAAGCTAAAAGTAACCCCGGAGACTTTCACTTTAATCAAAAAAGCGGTAGAATTTTACCGTTTAACTAACGGTGCCTTCGATATTACCGTAGGGCCCTTGGTGGATTTGTGGGGATTTAGTCGCCGCGATTTTAAGGTGCCTTCAGATGAACAGATCCGCGCGGCTTTGACGCGGGTGGGCAGCGATAAAATTATCTTAGATGAGAAAGATAATTTGGTAACCTTTGCCATTGTGGGAATGCAAATTGATCTGGGGGGCATTGCTAAAGGTTACGGGCTTGATTGCGCGGTAAAAAAACTGAAGGAAAATAACATCCACAGCTGTTTAATTAACGCCGGAGGCCAGGTTTACGGACTGGGAGATAAATTCGGCGCAAGCTGGAAGGTCGCGATCCGCCAGATTAATCAGTCTGTGATTACAGAATCCCTAAATTTACGCGATCAATCCGCATCCACCAGCGGTAATTATGAACAATTTTTTATTGACCGGGGCAAGCGCTACAGCCACATCCTTGACCCCCGAACCGGATACCCTGCAGATATCCATATTGATTCAGTTACCGTAATTACCGCCAGCGCGCAGGAGGCGGATGCGCTATCCACGGCCATCTTTGTGCTGGGAGAAAATAATTCCCGGGAGCTTCTGGAAAAGTTCCCGCAAGCTAAGGTAAAAATTTATTAGCGATGGATATTGACGGAATAAAAAATTTAAAAGGCAAACGCAAGATTACGATGCTGACCGCCTATGATTACCCTATGGCCAGCCTGGTTGACCGCGCCGGAATCGACATCATCCTGGTCGGCGACTCTTTGGCCAATGTTGTTTTAGGGCTGGAATCTACCACGCAAATCGGCATGTCGGAAATGCTGCACCATACTCAAGCCGTTAGCAGGGCGGTTAAAAACGCTTTATTGATCGGGGATATGCCCTACAATGCCTATCAGCTTGATCCTGAACAAGCAGTAGCTAATGCCGGCAGGTTCATTCACCAGGCCGGATGCGGCGGGGTAAAATTGGAATGGTTCGATGATTGCCCTAAAATAACCCGCCAGATTCTCCAAGCCGGAATTCCGGTTATGGGGCATATCGGATTGACTCCGCAGACCGCGGATAAAATCGGAGGCTTCAAATGCCAGGGTAAAGATGCTTGCTCCGCCTCCAGATTGATCGAGCAGGCATTGCAGCTTCAGAATTTAGGGTGCTTTGCCGTAATCCTGGAATGCGTTCCCGATAGAATTGCCGAACTGATCACTAACAAATTAACCATCCCGACCATCGGTATCGGCGCCGGCGTACATTGCGACGGACAGGTCCTGGTGATTAGTGACCTGCTTGGTTTATTCGACCGCTATACTCCGAAATTCGTCAAAAAATACGCCGATCTGTCTTCTATAATATTGGAAGCGGTTAACAATTTTAAAAATGAGGTTATCCAGGAAAAATTTCCCGGGCCCGAGCATTCTTTCACGATCAAAGAAGAGGAGCTGAAGAAAATTGAGCCGTCTGCATAGATCATTCTTTAAACACCTGTTTCACACCGTACTTTTAATCATCGCTTTAAGTTTTGTGGTTAAATTTGCCGGGCCAAACCTGCTGCAGCAATATATCAGCTACGGCATTGGTGACTGCCGGTCCGTGCCGATACTTTGCATGCAGCCCGAAGAAAAAATTTTTACCCCGCAAATTGATAATACCTATGCAGATACTTTGGTTCCGCACGCTTTCCCCAAGATGTCGATTGATGCGCCCAAAGGTTTTACCCTGGTGAATGAATTAATTAAGAAAGAATATTATAAAAAAAGGCGGCCGGGCAATAAATCGGTTATTTACTTATTAATCCAGGAGCCTGGCGCTTTCATTAAGCTTTATCCGCAAGTACGTAAACAGGCGGTTATGGATAACCATGAATTCATCCGGCGCCTGATGTATGCCCAACTGAACCGGGTCAAGAATATTACTGATGCTTTTTTTGTGATTATGAAGAGTATTTTTATTCCGGATATCGGCAGCCCCGGCAGCGCCAAAATGATTAAATTCCAAACCGGCGAATTTTCCGGGTTTATTAACTACTCGATGACCAAGAAAAACAATTATTTCGACTGTAATGTCTTAGGCAGCGATGACAATTTTTTTAAAGTTTACATCAAGGATGACACGGCCCTATTGGACTTAAATAAAGTATTCACAATAATTTCTACCTTAAAACCGGTTAATTAGTTTTGCGCAAATTAACTTGCTTTTTAAATTAGATTATGCTAAAAATATAAAACTATGCCTGAAAGCCTGATGGATAAAATCGTTTCTTTATGTAAACGCCGGGGATTTATTTTCCAGGGCAGCGAAATCTATGGCGGCCTGGCTAACACCTGGGACTACGGCCCTTACGGAGTAGAGTTGAAAAACAACCTCAAAAAGGCCTGGTGGAAGTCCAATGTCCAGGAGCGTAACGACATCCTGGGAATGGATTGCGCCATCCTCATGCATTCTCGGGTTTGGGAGGCCAGCGGACATGTTCATAATTTCTTCGACCTGAAAAGCGATTGCAAAAACTGTAAAAAGCGTTTTAAAAGCGCTGACCTTAAGGATCCGGCTGCCTGTCCGGAGTGCGGCGGCCGGCTTACCGATGCCCGGCCGTTTAACCTGATGTTTAAAACTTACCAGGGGCCGGTAGAAGAAAGCGGCAACGAAGTATACCTGCGGCCGGAAACCGCTCAAGGTATGTTTGTAAATTTCTTAAATATCTTGGATTCCCGCCACCCTAAACTTCCTTTTGGGTTGGCGCAAATCGGCAAATCCTTCCGTAACGAAATAACTCCCGGTAACTTTACTTTCCGCACCCGTGAATTCGAACAAATGGAGATCGAGTATTTCGTTAATCCGCAGGATGCTCCGCAGGCTCTTGAAACCTGGATTCAAAACCGTTTTAACTGGTATTTGGCTTTAGGGATTAAAAGCGATAACTTAAGGAAGCGCCAGCACGGTCACGATGAGCTGGCCCATTACGCGCATGCCTGTATGGATGTCGAATACAATTTCCCCTTTGGCTGGGCAGAATTAGAGGGGATCGCTAACCGCGCCGATTACGATTTAAAACAGCACGCTCAATACAGCGCCAAAGACCTGCAGTATTTCGACGACGCCAAGAAAGAAAAGTTCTATCCGTATATTATCGAACCATCCGGCGGAGTTGACCGGGCCCTGCTGGCTTTTTTAGTCGACGCTTATACGGAAGAAAAAGTTAAGGAGGACAACCGGATAGTTTTAAAATTAAGCAGGGAGCTGGCCCCCGTAAAAGCTGCCGTGCTGCCGCTGTTGCGCAACCGACCGGAAATCGTAGAACTAGCTAAAAATATATCCGTAGACTTAAAAAAGTCTTTTGCCGCAATTTATGATGATACCGGTTCAATCGGTAAGCTTTACCGCCGTCAGGATGAGATCGGCACCCTTTATTGTGTCACGGTAGACGTGCAAACTTTAGAAGACCAACAGGTCACGGTGCGTGACCGCGACACCATGCAACAGGAACGAATTTCGATCGGCAGATTAAAAGAATATTTTATTGATAAACTGTTCTAAAACGTATGGGTCGATTGGGCTCTTGTCCATCGACTATCGACTATAGGCCTGTACCGTTTTAACCAACCAAGAAAGGAAGGGTTTAAAAAGTAATGGCAAAGAAATATGTTTACAGTTTTGGCGGCGGCAAAGGTGAAGGCAACGAAAGCATGAAGAACCTCTTAGGGGGTAAAGGCGCGAATTTGGCTGAGATGGCAGGCAATAAAGATTTACTGTTGCCGGTTCCTCCGGGCTTTACCTGCACCACAGAGGTCTGCACATATTATTATGCGAATAAAAAGAAATACCCCAAAGAATTAAAAGGGCAGGTTTTAGCTGCCCTGGAGAAGGTAGAGAAATTGATGGGTAGAAAATTCGGCGATAGCGTAAACCCGTTATTATTTTCCGTTCGCTCCGGCGCCAGAAGATCGATGCCCGGGATGATGGAAACAGTTTTGAATGTCGGCCTTACCGAAAAAACTATCCCCGGTTTAATCAAGCAGAGCGGCGGCAATGAACGGTTTGTCTATGATGCCTACCGCCGTTTGATTATGATGTATTCCGATGTGGTTATGGAAAAGGCAGCCGGGATTGAGCCTAAAGGCGAAGAGGGCATCCGTAAGCAGTTGGAAAGAATCATGGCCGAGCTTAAGCAGTCTAAAAATTATCTTTCGGATACGGATTTAAAAGTTGAGGATTTGAAAAAACTCTGCGCCCTGTTTAAAAACAAAATCAAAGAAGTATTGGGTAAAGAATTCCCCGATGAACCGATGGAGCAGCTTTGGGGAGGGATCGGTGCGGTATTTTCATCCTGGAACGGAAAACGCGCCATCAGCTACCGCCGGATCGAAAATATTCCGGATGAGTGGGGTACGGCAGTCAACGTTCAAACCATGGTCTTTGGCAATATGGGGGATGATTCGGCCACCGGGGTAGCTTTCACGCGTAACCCGGGAAACGGAGAAAATAATTTCTACGGCGAATATTTGATTAATGCCCAGGGTGAAGATGTGGTTGCGGGTATCCGCACCCCGGCGCCGATTAATGAATATTCAACCTCCAGCCACAACAAAAACCTGTTGACCCTGGAAAAGGCGATGCCGAAAATTTATAAAGAACTTTACGCAATCCAGGATCGCCTGGAGAAGCATTACCATGATATGCAGGATATCGAATTTACCATTGAAAAGGGCAGGCTTTTTATGTTGCAGTGCCGGATCGGCAAGCGTAACGGCCCGGCCGCAGTGCGCATGGCTGTCGAGATGGTGAAAGAAAAAATGATCAAAAAAGAGCAGGCGGTCATGCGGGTAACCCCGGCGCAGCTTGATGAATTACTGCATCCGATCATCGACCCTAAAACGGAACTGACGGTTAAACCAGTCGCCAAAGGTTTGCCCGCCGGCCCGGGTGGCGCTTGCGGACAGATCGTATTTTCTTCCAATGACGCAGTTGAATGGGCAAAAACCGGTAAAAAGGTAATTCTGGTCCGCGAAGAAACTAACCCCGAAGATGTCGAAGGTATGCGCGTCGCCCAGGCGATCCTCACTGCCCGCGGCGGCATGACTAGCCACGCCGCTTTAGTGGCCCGCGGCTGGGGGAAATGCTGTATTGTCGGATGCAGCGCCATACACGTTGACCTGGATAAAAAAACACTGCAGGTTGAAGGAAAACTCTTAAAAGAGGGTGACTGGATTACCCTCAATGGCACCAAAGGCACTGTCTATGAAGGCCAGCTTCCGATGATGGATGCGGCTGAAGAAAATACCGTGCTTTCGGAGTTCCTGAAAATTTGCGATACAATTAAAAAATTAGGCATCCGCACCAATGCCGAAACGCCGCTTGATGCGCAAAAAGCCCTGCAATTCGGAGCCGAAGGTATCGGCCTTTTCCGCACGGAGCATATGTTCTATGGCAAAGGGTCCGATGAGCCGTTATTCTTACTGCGCAAAATGATTGTTTCTAAAACCCTGGCGGAGAGACAAGCCGCCCTGGATGGGTTATTCCCTTTTGTCAAGAAAGACATGAAGGGGACGATTGAGGCGATGGACGGCTTTCCGGTAGTGATCCGTTTACTGGACCCGCCGCTGCATGAATTCGTGCCGCGCGAAACTGCAAAGCTTGAGCAATTAGCTAAGGACTTAAATATCGATATGAAGGAACTGGCTAAAAGGGCTGAAGGCTTGCATGAGTCCAATCCGATGATGGGCCACCGCGGTGTGCGTTTAGGCGTAACCTATCCGGAAGTAAGCGCCATGCAAATCCGCGCAATTTTAGAATCCGCCGCGGAATTGGTCAAAGAGGGCAAAGACCCTTACCCGGAGATTATGATCCCGGTGGTTTGCGACGTAAAAGAGCTGGCGGATCAGCTCGCCATTGCCGAGCAAATCTATAAGGAAGTTTTGGCAAAATACGGATTAAAGAAAATAAAACATCTGTTCGGGACGATGATCGAAATTCCCCGGGCCGCGATTGTTGCCGATAAGTTGGCGAAATTGGCAAAATTCTTCTCTTTCGGAACCAATGATTTAACCCAAATGGGCTTTGGTTTCTCCCGGGATGATATCGGCGGATTCCTGCCGGAATATGTCAAGAAAGGCATCCTTCCAGAGGACCCTTTCCAAAGCATTGACCAGGAAGGGATCGGTGAATTGATCAAAATGGGTATCCAGCGCGGCCGCAGCACCAATAAAAATTTAGAGGTGGGTATTTGCGGAGAGCACGGAGGCGAACCTAAATCCGTTGAGTTCTGCCATAATGTCGGTATGAATTATGTCAGCTGCTCCCCCTTTAGGGTTCCGATTGCGAAATTAGCCGCTGCGCAGGCAGTGATCAAGGAGAAGACGAATAAAAAGAAATAAATCCTGGTCGATAGTCTATAGTCGACGGTAAACGTTAAAATTTCTTGACTATCGGCCATAGTCTATCGGCTATCGACCAATAAACGGGGACAAAAAATGGAAGCCTTAAAAACTTATCTTAAAGAGGTCCGGACCATCCCGCTTTTAACCGCCAAGCAGGAAGTCGAATTAAACAAACGGATACGTAAAGGTGATGAACTCGCCCGTAAAGATATGATCCGGGCTAATCTGCGCCTGGTGATTAATATTGCCAAACGCTATATGCGCATGGGCACCCCGTTTCTGGATTTAATCGAAGAGGGCAACTTAGGCTTGATGAAAGCGGTCGAAAAGTTTGATCACCGTAAAGGTTTTCGCTTTTCCACCTATGCTGCCTGGTGGATCCGCCAGGGGATTACCCGCTCCTTAAGCGAGCAGGGCAAGATGATCCGGGTTCCGGTCTACATGAACGACCTGATCACTAAATGGAAAAAGACCCGCGAGCGCCTGAGCCAGAAATTAAAACGCATTCCTACGGACAAAGAGGTCGCTAAAAAACTGAAGCTTACTCCTGAAAAAAGCGAACAGATTAATTTCTGGATGTCTTCCACCACCTCTTCATTGGAAGCCCCGATCGGGGAGGATAATGAAAACCAGATTTCGGAATTAGTTGAAGATAAAAATGCCATCGCTCCGGATGCCGGAATCGTTAAGCTCTTGGACCGGGAAAGAATCGAAAATCTGATGGAGGTAATGAACGACCGGGAAAGAGAAATCCTGGATTTACGTTTTGGATTAAGCAATGATAAGCCCCAAACCCTGGCGGTGGTCGCTAAGAAACTGGGGGTTTCCCGCGAGAGGATCCGCCAGATCGAAGAGTCGGCCTTAAAAAAATTGAGAAAATTTGTGGTCGGCCAGGAGAAGGAATTATGATGAACAACAACGCCCTTTTAGAAAAATCGATCCGCAATATCCCGGATTTCCCCAAAGCAGGGATTCTTTTCCGCGATGTGACCACTTTAATTCAAAACCGCGACGCCTTTAAAAAATCCGTGGATTTGCTGGTTAAGAAATATAAAGGAAAAGGGTTTGATAAAGTAGTCGGGGTGGAGGCGCGCGGTTTTATCTTCGGCGCGGCGGTTGCCCACCGGATCAATGCCGGGTTTGTCCCGGTACGTAAAAAAGGTAAGCTGCCCTTTAAAACCATTTCCGCTACTTATGAACTGGAATACGGGACCGATACCTTGGAAATCCACCAGGACGCGATCAAGCCCGGTGAAAAAGTTTTAATCATTGATGATTTATTGGCTACCGGCGGCACAGTTAAAGCGGTGACTGACCTGGTTAATCGCTTAGGCGGAAAAATCGCCGCCATCGCCTTTGTCATTGAACTGGTTGATCTAAAAGGCAAGGATAAATTAAAAGATTACCCGGTATTCTCTTTAGTTAAATTTGCGGGAGAATAATCCGACATGCTTAATCTGCGCCTGTAGCTTCCGCCACAAATCTTGGCGGACCCGCCATGAAGTATGGCGGGCACACACAACTAAGTTATTTAATTTCGCGCCTGTAGCTCACCTGGATAGAGCAAGAGTTTCCTAAACTCTGGGCAGCAGGTTCGACTCCTGCCAGGCGCACTAATTAAAAATGTTTTATCTTAAGAATTACATTTTTAATTGCATCGAGCGTTTCAAATAAAATTACTTAACCGTTTAATCCAGGCCTAGCTCGATGGAGCTATTAAATTAACCTTATTTTAAGACTCGCATTTTTAATTGCACCGCGCGATACAATATTCGAATATAATTAAACCGTATCATCCAGGTTTGAGCGCGGTGCTAAATCCAGGCCTAGCTCGATGAAGCCATCCGTAATCGGGGGACACATTACTTAATTCGAATTAAGTAATGTGTCCCCCGAATAAAAAAATGTACAACTTGCATTCCCATACTTTTCTCAGTGACGGCGAACTGCTTCCTTCGGAGGTTGCGGTCCGCTATCAGGATAAAGGTTACGCGGTAATTGCCATCACCGACCATGCCGACTACAGTAATATTAAACAGATTTCTAAATCGATTACTGAATTCTGCCGCCGCTGGCCGAAAAACTCACAAATTAAAGTCTTACCCGGCGTTGAGCTGACCCATCTGCCCCCTGAACAATTCAAACCCCTGGCCGCAATCGCCAGGAAAGCTGGCTTAAAAATTATTATCGCCCACGGGGAAACCCCGGTTGAACCGGTAGCCCCAGGCACAAACCATCTAGCCCTATTAGCTGATATCGATATTTTAGCCCATCCAGGCTTAATCTCGGATGCCGATACACAATTAGCTGCCCGCCGGGGGATCTTTCTTGAAATTACCAGCCGGCATGGGCATAATCAGACCAATGCCCACGTCATCAAACAGGCCAGGAAATTCAAAGCGAAGCTTATCTTAAACAACGATAGCCACACCTGTTCAGACATTATCAGCCCGCTCCAATTAGCTCAGGTAGGCCGCGATTGCGGATTAACGCAAACAGAGATCGATAAAATTTATCAGGATGTAAATAAACTCTTAAATAAGAAGGAGAAGCTATGAAAATAACCCTCAAGTTATTCTGTTTAATTTCGATTTGTTCTTTGTTGGCGCTGGGATTGACAGGCTGTAAAACTATCTCTGCGGAGGGCCGGCTTGAGCCGCAGGCCATCCTTAAGTTTTCCGATCTTCCTATTCCGGTAGGCTTAAAACCCCTGCCGCAAGTATCATATGCTTTTGAGAATGCCGGCTCACGAGTTGCGGTTTTAAAATACCAGGGCCGGGCCAATATCGACCAATTGATAAATTTCTTTAAAGATCAGCTGCCGATGTACAACTGGAAGCTGATCAATATTATCGAATACGGACAGAGATTATTAAACTTCGAAAAAGAGGATGAGACCTGTATCATTACTATACAAGTAGCCGGGTTCTGGAATGAAGAGGCGCTGGTCATCATCTCTTTGGGGCCCAAATCCAAAGGGTTAAATAAAAAGGTAAAAGAGCCAGTTAAGTAAACCGGCTGGTTTTTAAACGTAACCCGAACACTTCAAATACGATACGCGCGCTACCGTACCTAAACACTCGAAAATTCTCTGGAATTTTCTCGTAGGTACGGTATTAGTTCGGCCAGACAAATTAGCTTCACTTACGTTCGCTAAGTTGTGGCTTCACTAAAAAAACTCTTGACAAAATAAAATATCTAGATAAAATAGTCATAAGTGTTTGAAAGAAATCATCCTAGGCAATATATTTATAGGCCTAGTTAACCATATATTCATAACTAGTTAATAAAAAGGAGGAGTAAAAAATGGGTAAACGCTTGATTGCGATTCTAGCGCTTGCTTTGATAGTCGGCCTGACCTACGGCGCCGCCTATGCCGAAGTACAGAATGTGAAGGTTTCCGGGGATATTAAGATCTTAGGGGTAGCCAGAAATAATTTCACCTTAGGAAATCCGCCGGTTGACACACTAACTAGGTCACCTTATGAATCAGATGGTGCATCTTTAGCCGTTAAAGAGGATGACCAGGGCAGATTCATCGCCACGCAAACCCGCGTAAGAGTTGATGCGGATTTGACTGACAATGTAATGGCTACCGTAAGACTGATCAATGAAAGAGTTTGGACCGGTGAAAGTAATGCTAGCACGGACATTGATCTAGACTTAGCTTATATTACTTTAAAAGAGTTCCTGTATTCTCCTTTAACTTTGACCTTTGGTCGCCAGGAGATCAGGTTTGGTAATCAGTTGATTATCGGTTCAGCCGGTACCTACAGCACTGCTAATGGCGGACCGTTAAACGGCCTTCCGGAAGATCTCAGCGTCAGAAATGCCTTTGACGCATTAAGGGCAACCTTAAATTACGATCCTCTGGTGATTGATATCGTTTATGCCAAAACCAGGAATATTAACTTCCGGCCAGCTTACAACGTGAATGCCAGCAATGATACTGATTTATTAGGTGTCAACGCTTCATTTGATGTTACTAAGAAGGTAAACGTCCAGGGCTATCTCTGGAGCAGAATAGACAAATCTACCCCGGTTGCAGATAATGAAAAAGATGAGATTTACACCCTCGGCGGCTTGATTACAATTATGCCGATCGAAGGTTTAAAAGCATCTTTGGAATCTGCCTGGCAGATGGGTAGGACCAGAGGCGCCACCGGTTCACTTAAAGAAAAACGTAATGCTTGGGCCCTTCAGGCTTTAGCAGATTACACTTTTACCAAATTAAAATTCACTCCTTCTATCGGCGCGGGTTATACTTACCTCACCGGTGGCAGCGATAAGAATGGCTGGCATGCAATGTATTATAACCAGGCATTAAACCCCATCGCTTATGCGATCTTCCCTTTTACTAATTTATCAGTAATTAATTTAAGGGCAAGCGCCAAACCGATGGAAGATGTTACCCTAGGCATCAATTATGGTAACTATCAGTTAGCTAACAGCGTAGGAGCTTTTAATACCGCTAAAGCTGACAGCAATGGTAACTACTACACCATCGTTACTCAATCAAACAATAAGGATCTTGGTAACGAGCTTGACCTTTCTTGTACCTATGATTATACCGAAGATGTCCAGATCGGCGTATGTGCCGGCTGGTTCTTACCCGGAGATGCGATTAGACGTGAATCTCGCATGGCTAACCAGGTAATCGGTACAATGAAGGTTACCTTCTAATACCACTGATGCAAAAACTAAACCCTCGGGGGAGCAATCCCCCGAGGGTTTTTTAATTAAAAATAGCCCTAATTTGAGTTATTCGGGGGACACATTACTTAATTCGAATTAAGTAATGTGTCCCCAGAATCCCAGGGTTGATGCGCAGTGTAAAACAACTACATTCTTATGCCTACACAAAAAAAACTAGCGTTAATTATCGGCGGCAGCAGGGGAATCGGCAAAGCAATCGCCTTACGGCTGGCCAAATCCGGCTTTGATATCTGGCTGACTTATCATTCTAACCACGCCGCCGCAGAAGAAACCAAAAAAGCTATCGAAACAACCGGCAGCCAATGCTCAACATTCTGTTTTGATATCGCCGATTTTAACGCCACTAAAGAAGCTTTAGGCAAAGTAAGTGAGGCCAGGGTTCCCGACTG
>JBFZAU010000140.1:0-8387 GCA_041308825.1 Candidatus Omnitrophota bacterium | reverse complement strand
TTGATTGACGCGCAGTATCAACAGACTAATTACGGGATGGCCTGCGCATTTTTATTTGCGGGAGTTAGGCATTATATCGGAGCGATCCGCAAAATCGAAGATAATGCAAGTTTGGTTTTTGCGCGCGCATTTTACACCCAGCTCATTTGCGGATTCAGCGTGGGGGAAGCTTTGCGTTTAGCTAGGTTAAAATTGATTAAAGAGTACGGATTAGCGAGTTTACATTGGGTAAATTATTTGCTTTACGGTGATCCGGGGTTTTTCTTCTTCAAAACTGCGCGCCAAAAGAATGTTATTTCTAAAGCCAGACTGTTCCCTAAGCGGTTAATATTAAAGATCGGCCAGGGGGCAGGTCTCTTGTTCTTAGCAGCCTTGTTGGCGTTTTGGCTGCCTAGGGTAAACCCGGCAAAACAATATTTATTTATGCGGGCTGCTGCTCAATACCGCCAGGGCAATAATCAGGCTGCTTTAAAGATCGCAGAGCAGCTAATCAGCAGGGATCAAGACTATTTAGCGGTTTATCCGATCATCGCCGGTATCTATCAGCGACTAGGTGATAAACATCAAGCTTTGAAATATTATGTCGAGTATATGCTTAGAAGCGAAAAACTGAATAATCAAACCCAGCTTATTCTGGCCTATATCAAGCTGGGTTGGTTCTATCAACTTGATGGGCAGTATGATAAAGCCAAAGATTTGTATGATAAAGCGATGAATTTAAGCCGGCAATTAAATGATCGTCAGGGTGAGGCTTTAGTTTTCAGAAAGCTAGCGGTTTGGAATATCGATAAAGAGAATTATGATCAGGCGCTGGATTTGCTTACCAAAAGCGTGGCGATTAATCTGGATTACCCGGGGAGATTCGAAAATCTCAAAAACCTGGCGAGTGACTACTTTGATATCGGTTTGGTGTTTGCGAATAAGAATGACTATGAGGCGGCCAAGAGCTTTTACGAAAAAAGCCTTAAACTCTTTGAGAGATTAAAGCTCAGTAATGAATTAAGTGATTGTTATTTTAATATCGGGGAAATTTATTTTTTCCAGAAACAATACCAAAAGGCATTAAGCTACTATTTTAGGGGATTAAAACTTGATCAACAGCATAATCACCAGGTGAATCTAGCCTGCGGTTTGAATATGATCGGGGAGCTGTATCTGGAAATCGATGATCTGCAGAAGGCTGAAGATTATTTTAAACAGTCCGTTATCCTGGCGGGTCAGATTAACAGCCGCCTGGATTTGGCTAGCGCTAACTACAATTTGGGGTTGCTATACAAAAGAAAAGGGAGCAAGAATTTGGCCAAGGAACATTGGCGTAAAGCGCAAGAGATCTATCGCAGCAGCGATCCGGCTGTTTATCAAGAGATCCGCAATGAATTACTGGATTTAGAAAACTTATAAAAAAACTTGACAAAATATTTTTTTAAGTTATACTCTACTATGTTGATAGAGTTAGTAGACATCACCCGGTGCTAAGTGGAAATACGCCGGTGTTGTCCAGGGGGCGGAAGGAGTAAATATGAAAATTACCTATAAAGGTGACTACGCGCTAAAAGCACTGTTAGATCTGGCTTTGCATTATGAAAAAGGGTTGTCCACGATTAATGATGTGGCTAAGCATATCGATGCCCCAGTGAAGTTTTTAGAACAGGTTTTGCTGGATTTAAAAAAAGGCGGTTTTGTGGAAAGCAAGCGCGGCAATGTTGGCGGTTATCAGTTAGCCAAGGACCCTTCTGAAATCAAGCTGGGCCAGGTAATCAGATATATCGATGGGCCGCTTGAGCCGATTGGCTGCGTGGAAAAAGGGTATTCTAACTGCACAGATTTACGTAAGTGTGTTTTCAAAAGTATCTGGCAGCAGGTAGCTGCGGCGACTTCAGGGATTGTGGATAATATAAGTTTCGCGGACCTGGTGAAGAAGGTCAATCCGGAGCAGAGTGTTTTGGCTTACTCAATCTAAGGGGGTATTTAAATGAGCAAAATTGACCAGCGGTTAAAAATTGAAACTTTGGCTTTGCACGGGGGTCAGGAACCGGATCCCGCTACCGGCTCCCGGGCGGTACCGATCTACCAGACTACTTCTTACCAATTTAAAAGCACGGAGCATGCGGCTAATCTTTTTGGTTTGAAAGAGTTTGGTAATATCTATACGCGCCTGATGAATCCGACGACCGACGTTTTAGAAAAGAGGATCGCTTTATTAGATGGAGGAGCGGGCGCTTTGGCGGTAGCCAGCGGGCAATCGGCAATAACCCTGGCCCTTTTGAACATCGCCCAAGCTGGAGATGAGATCGTTTCGGCGGATAATCTTTATGGGGGGACGTATACTTTATTCCATAACACCTTTGCCCGCTTAGGGATTAAAGTCAATTTTGTCCCTTCTGATGATCTTTCGGCTTTTCAGAAAGCAATCACGCCCAAGACTAAAGCGGTTTACGGGGAATCAATCGGTAATCCTAAGCTAAATGTCGCAGATATTGAAGGGATCTCCAAGATTGCCCACAAAAATGGCATCCCGTTCATTTTAGATAATACCTCTTCACCGTATCTGTTAAGGCCGATTGATCACGGAGCGGATATCGTAGTTTATTCAGCAACTAAATTTATCGGAGGCCACGGCACAAGCTTAGGCGGATTGATTGTTGACTCCGGGAAATTCGATTGGACCGGGGGGAAATTTCCTCTGATTGCCGGGCCAGACCCCAGCTATCATGGAATTGATTTTGTGGAAACATTAAAACCTCTGGGAAATATTGCTTACATTATTAAAGCGCGGGTTTGTTTACTGCGTGATTTAGGGCCGGCGATTTCACCTTTTAATTCCTTTTTATTCATTCAGGGATTGGAAACATTGCCTTTAAGAATGCTAAGGCATTCGGAGAACGCCTTAGCCGTGGCTAAGTTCTTACTCAAACATCCTAAAGTGAGCTGGGTAAACTATCCCGGATTGGACAGCAGCCCGGAAAAAGAGAGGGCAAAGAAGTATTTGCCTAAAGGTGCAGGAGCAATTTTGGGGTTTGGGATTAAAGGCGGATTAGAGGCAGGAAAGAAATTCATCGATTCACTGGAGCTAATCTCTCATTTAGCCAATATTGGCGATGCTAAAAGTTTAGCGATACATCCGGCAACGACTACGCATCAGCAGTTAACCAGCCAGGAGCAATTGGCCACGGGAGTAACTCCGGATTTTATCCGTTTATCGATCGGTATCGAACACATTGACGATATAATTTCTGATATTGATAATGCATTGACAAGAACAGCATATAGGAGTTACAATGGCTAAAATATTTTCGGATCTTACAAAAACTGTCGGTAATACGCCTCTGGTAAAACTCAACCGTATCGCTAAGGGTTTAGAAGCTACCGTTTTAGTAAAGCTTGAATCTTTTAATCCGCTTTCCAGCGTTAAAGACCGGATCGGGGTAGCGATGATTGAGGATGCGGAAAAAAGAGGGTTGCTTAAAAAGAATTCAACGATTATCGAACCCACCAGCGGCAATACCGGTATTGCATTGGCCTTCGTCGCTGCAGCTAAAGGCTATAAGTTAATTCTCACTATGCCGGATACGATGAGTATTGAAAGAAGGCAGCTTTTGGCGGTCTTTGGCGCTAAATTGGTGTTAACTCCCGGGGCCGAAGGGATGAAGGGGGCAGTGAAAAAGGCGGAAGATCTGGTTAAAGAAACTCCGAATGCGATTATTCTGCAGCAGTTTAATAATCCGGCTAACCCGGAGACCCATCGCCGGACTACTGCCGAAGAGATTTGGAATGATACCGACGGCAAGGTAGATATCCTGGTTGCCGGTGTAGGTACCGGTGGTACGATTACCGGTATCTCGGAAGTAATTAAGAAAAAGAAACCTTCTTTTAAGGCGATTGCGGTTGAGCCGGATGCTTCACCGGTATTGTCCGGAGGCAAACCCGGTCCGCATAAAATCCAGGGAATTGGGGCAGGGTTTGTACCGCAAGTTTTAAATCCCGGTGCCATTGATGAAATTATCCGGGTAACTAATGATGATGCCGGCAGCGCCGCAAGAGCCCTGGCTAAATCCGATGGAATTTTAGTAGGGATCTCAAGCGGGGCGGCCATCTG
Organism: Candidatus Omnitrophota bacterium; assembly: GCA_041308825.1. Taxonomy (GTDB): domain Bacteria; phylum Omnitrophota; class Gorgyraeia; order Gygaellales; family Profunditerraquicolaceae; genus UBA6249. The sequence goes on along the minus strand of JBFZAU010000140.1, from coordinate 4,291 downwards.
GGCAGCTTTGGAAGTAGCCAAACGCAAAGAAAATAAGGGCAAGGTTATTGTGGCCGTACTTCCCGATACCGGAGAAAGATATTTAACCACCTGGCTTTTTCAGGAAGTTGCAGCTTAAATGTGGTTAAAATTTAATTTAAGGGAATCAGTATGAATAAAGATAAAAAAGAAGCTCTCGGCGCCAAAATTGGGATTGTGCAGACTCAAAACTTTACTTTTGACCAGCTTAAGCTTGAGAGCGGGGAGATGCTTGGGCCGGTTATTTTAGCTTATGAGACCTACGGGTCTTTGAATAAGGATAAATCTAATGCTATCCTGATTACGCACGCTCTTTCCGGGGATGCGCACGCTGCCGGCATACATGAAGGTAAAGAAGATTATGGCTGGTGGGATGAGTTTATCGGGCCGGGCAGGGCTTTTGATACGGGCCGGTATTTCATTATTTGCTCCAATATTCTGGGTGGGTGTAAGGGGTCAACCGGTCCGGCAAGCATCAATCCTAAAACCGGTAAACACTATGCTTTGGATTTTCCGTTGATCACGATTAATGATATTGTTAATGCCCAGAAACGTTTAATCGATCATTTAGGCATTGAAAAATTACTTTCGGTGGTTGGCGGTTCAATGGGTGGCCAGCAGGTTTTATCCTGGTTAGTTAATTATCCGGATAATTTATGCAGCGCTGTTCCGATTGCCACGACGGTTAAACATTCTCCGCAGCAAATTGCTTTTAATGAGGTGGGCAGGCAATCGATTATGGCGGATGGCCATTGGAAATCAGGAAATTATTATGAGGGCCAGGCTCCGACTAAGGGGTTAGCGGTTGCCAGAATGATCGGCCATATTACTTATATGAGCGATAAATCCATGGCGGAAAAATTCGGCCGGGCCAAAAAGGAAGCGGGGGAGACTTTTAAATTTACCGCTGATTTCGAAGTGGAAGGGTATTTGCGCTACCGCGGCGATAATTTCGTCAAGCGTTTTGACGCCAACTCCTATCTTTATATTACTAAAGCGATGGATAATTTTGATGCTACGGCAGAGCGGCCTTTACAGGAAATTTTAAAAGGGTCTAAAGTTAAAGTTTTAGTTATCTCTTTTAAATCTGACTGGCTTTATCCTGGATATCAGTCTAAAGAAATCGTGAAAGCCTGTAAGTTAGCCGGGGTAGAGACTACTTATTGTGAGATTGATTCAACTTACGGGCATGACGCTTTTTTGCTGGAAGTAGAAGAGGAGTCGCACTTGATTAAACACTTTCTTAAAAAAGTATTCTATGCTTATGAGGTGACCGGTGAATATGGCGCATAAGCTGGTACAACTTGACCATAAAGTAATTTTGGATTTGGTTGACCCGCAATCCAGTGTTCTAGATTTAGGTTGCGGGAACGGAGATCTTTTGTATCTGCTGATTAAAGAAAAAAAGATCCGCGGCCAGGGAATCGAGATTGATGATCAGGCAATTTATAAATGCGTGGCTAAGGGGTTAAATGTTTTTCACGGCGACGTTGATTCGGGCCTGGCGGAATTTAACGATAAATCCTTTGATTACGTTATTTTAAATCAAAGTATGCAGCAAATTTTGCATGTGGATAAGGTTCTAGCTGATGCCTTACGTGTCGGGAAAAAAGTAATCGTTGGTTTTCCCAACTTTGCGCATTACAAATCAAGGCTGCAGATGCTTTTTCGCGGCCGGGCACCGGTTACCGAATCTTTACCTTATCAGTGGTATGAGACACCTAATTTACATTTCTTAAGTATCTTTGATTTTAAAAGGTATTGTCACGCTAAAAATATTACTATCGATCGTCAGGTTTGTATCGGAGAGAATCACCGAATTCCGTTTTTACGTAATCTCTTTGCTCAGGTAGGTATATTTTTAATATCAAAATAATCTGACTGGGAGGGATAATGCCGTACATCAATTTAAAGCTGGTAGGAAAACTCAATAAGCATCAGAAAGAGAAAATCGCCAAGGAGTTCGCGGATACCTTACTCAAGGTAGCCGGCAAACCGAAAGAAAGCCTGTATTTAGTGATTGATGAAGTAAGCGGTGAGAATTGGGCTAAGGGAGATAAGTTTTTCGGCTAAGGAGGTTTGTTTTATACAGGTAACGGGTATCTTTTTTATGAAAATCAATATTAAGGTTTTGTGTTTACTGGTGATTATGGCATTAGCTGTTTTACCGGTTTTTGAATATCCGTATGCCGGTATCAGCACTTCAGGCTGTTCATGCTGCAAAGATAAATGCCAATCTTCCAGTAAATGCCACCAGTCGGATAACGCCTGTTTGTGCAGTTACGCAAAGCCTTTGCAGGTATGCTTGCCCAAGGGGAGTTTTTTGCCTGAACCGCAGTTTCTGGGATTTTTTATTCCCGGGATTTATTTTTCCTACGCCTGCCTGTTTAGCCAAGATGTTTTTCATCCCCCGAAAATTATCCTCTCCTGAAATTTAGCGGTTGATTTTACTCAAAAAAGGAGAATAATATGAAAAAGAGAATTGTTGTTATTATGCTGGTATTATCAGCTCTGGTTTTTAGCAGGCTTGCTTTTGCCCAACCAGGCTGTTGTTTAAAAAGTGAGTGTAAGTGTAAGAAAGTGAGTTGTTGTGAAGATGGCAAATGCGCGTGTAAGGGAAATTGCTGTGCGCAAGATGCCTGTAAATGTTTAGAGAATAAATGCAGTTCGGAGTGTCAATGCTAAGCTGGTAGCTGCAGGCTGGAGAGGCAGTACCTTTCCAGCCTGTTTTTAATCCGGGATCATCTTTATGGGTAAGCATTATGAAAAAAATATCTTTATTTCAAATTAGACCTGACGAAAAAGTTAAAGTGGTAGAAATAGTCGGCGGTTCTAATCTTGAGCATAAGCTTTTAAGTATGGGGCTATATAAAGGAAAATCTCTCACCAAACTTAGCCATATCGGTTTGCAAGGGCCGGTAGTGATTAAGGTTGGCCGCACGATTATGGCTTTGGGCCACGGGGTAGCGGAAAAAATAATTGTGGAAAAAGAATGATTAAGAAGATTTATTTAATCGGCAATCCGAATGTAGGTAAAAGCGTAGTATTTTCGCGTTTAACCGGAGTCCAAGTAATCTCTTCAAATTACCCCGGTACGACGGTGGAAATCGCTAAGGGTTATTTGCTCTTGGATAATCAGAAGGTGGAGGTAGTGGATTTACCGGGGACCTATTCATTAGATCCTACCTCTAGTGCCGAAGAGGTGGCGGTATCTTTACTTAAAGAGCTGCCGAAGGAAGAGATTGCGGTAATCGATATTATTGATGCCACTAATTTGGAGAGAAATTTGCTTCTAACTCTCCAGCTTATTGAGCAGGGGTATCCGGTCGTAGTCTGTATGAATATGTGCGATGATACCGTGCACCGCGGGGTGCATATCGATTTTAAAAAATTAGAGGAGCTCTTAGGGGTACCCGTGATTTCAGCTTGTGCTTTGACCGGGATGGGAATTAAGTTGTTAACGGAAAGAATAAAAGAAGCCGTATCGGCTCCCGGGGATCTTATTTCGCATCAAGAGCGCTGGCTGCAGATCGGTAAGATTATCGAACAAGTGCAGCGCTTAGAGCACCGGCATCATACCTTTCGAGAAATTATGGAAGATGCTTCGGTGCGTCCGGTAACCGGTTTATTGATGGCCGGTGCAATTATTTACGCCGCTTTTAAAATCGTGCGTTTTATCGGGGAAGGGATTATCAGCCAGATTACGGATCCGGTGTTTTTCAATCTTTATCAGCCGCTGCTTGAGAAGATCTTTGTACGTTGGCAGGAGGATGGTTTTTGGTTTCATCTTTTGATCGGAGATTTAATCGGCGGGAAAATCGATTTTAAGCAGTCATTGGGGGTTTTGACCACTGCTCCTTATATTGAATTCGGAATGGTGTTGCCGTACGTGGTTTCTTTTTATTTTATTTTGAGTTTGCTTGAAGATGTCGGTTACCTGCCGCGTCTGGCAGTGCTTTTGGATAATTTTTTGCACCGTTTAGGGCTACATGGTTACGCGGTGATTCCCGTTCTGTTGGGGTTTGGCTGTAATGTCCCGGGGATTCTTTCAACCCGGGTACTTGAATCAAAGCGGGAGCGGTTTATCGCCTCGACCATTATTTCTATCGGCGTACCTTGTGTTCCTCTGCAGGCGATGATCTTCGGCTTACTAGGCGGGTTTGGAGGGTTTTACGTGGGCGGCGTGTACCTGGTTTTGTTTTCTCTGGTAGTCATCTTGGGTTTGATTATGAACCGCGTCCTGAGCGGCTACAGCCCGGAGTTTCTACTGGAG